>JAFZWI010000089.1 GCA_017617355.1 Salinivirgaceae bacterium
ACCAGTACCACGAGCGTTTCGGAATGCGGAAATAGTCGATACAGCCCATTTTGCCCATCGTCTTGCCGAAAATGCTGCCGTGGTCGAAGCCGCACCACAGGCAGTGCCCGCCGCGCCACTCAACGCCCTTGTAGCCGTCGTTTATCAGCAAATCGGCCCAGCCAGCGTCGTAAACGCCAGGGCGAGTGGAAGTTGTGCTACTGTATTCCGAAACCAGCGACGGCACGCCAGGGCGGATAAACGCGGGAATGGTTGCGCCGTCGCCGTTGTAGCCCACAGCGTCGCCAATCAGGTCGAAGCGGTCGCGGCCCAGCGGACGTTGCGCGCCACCGATTGCCGCATATCGTGTCGGGTCGAGTTCGTGGCTGCGGTCCACCATCTTTTTCAGAAGTTTCTTTGTGCTCTCAATTGTTTGATTACGAGTGAAAAACACCTCGTTGCACATCGACCACGCAAACACCGACGGTTGGTTGCGGTTAATGATAATCATTTCGGAAAGTTGCTGCAAAACGCTGCGCTCAAAGGCCGCCGTGTCAGCATCGTTCACGGGGTATGCGCTCGCGTACCAATAGCCATCTTGCTGATTTCCACCAGTTCCCCAGAACGGCGCTTCCGACCAAAACAGGATTCCCTGCCGCGAGCATTCGTCGGCAAAAGCGGGCGAGTGCGGATAGTGCGACCCGCGAATCATATTGAAGCCAGCCTCTTTAATCATCCGCACGTCGCGGCGGACGGCCTCTTCGGTCACGGCGTCGCCCCAACCAGCGTGGTCTTGGTGCACGTTAGCGCCCTGTAAATAAATGTGTTGGCCGTTCAGGAAGAATCCCTTGTCGGCAGTCCACTCAATCCAGCGGAATCCCAAAACCGACGATTGCGAATCACTCACCTCGCCACCGTCAACAATCTGACATTCAGTTGTATAAAGCGTCGGTGTGTCAACCGACCAAAGCATCGGGTTGGCAATTTCCGCTGTCGCGATATTGGCGGTCAGGCGCTCGCCAGCCTTCATTTTCAGTTCTTTATCGCTTTGCGCGACGATTGCGCCCTTGCTGTCCTTGACAATCAGTTTCAAAGTGGCCGTTTTATCGGCATTTGCCTGATTTTCAATAGTTACATCAGCATTGACCGCTGCCTGTTTGCCGTCCGATTCCTTCAGACCAGGCGTTGTCAGTTGCAGACCGCACCACGCAATGTGTGTGGGATTTTTCTTCATCAGCCTGACGGTGCGGTAAATGCCGCCGTTGAATTGGTGCTCACCAGCGCGCGGTGCCACATCGGCCTTCCATAAGTTATTGACTCTTACTGCGATAACATTGTCGCCACGTTTCGCGTTTTCAGTTATGTCGATACTGAAACCAGTGTAACCGCCCACGTGTGAGCCACTTAACTTGCCGTTGACATACACTTCGGCATCTTGAAAAACGCCGTCGAACTCAATAAAAATCTTGTCTTTCAAGTCGTTGGCATCAAGACAGATATGCTTGCGATACCAGCCGTACCCCACATAAAAATCGCGCGCCATAAAATATGGCATTCCGAACGAGTGCGGCAGCCCGATTTTCTGCCAGTCGGAATCGTTAAAGTTCGGTTTTTCAGCACCTTGAATATCGCCGAACGTAAAAGTCCAGCCGTTGTTCAGTGTCCCTGCAGGTGTGGCAGGTTTGTCTGTGCACGACGCAAACATCAGTGCCACAAATAGTTGTAGTAGAATTGCCCGTTTCATTGTTTAGAGTTGTTTTAGTAGTTATTTAAGTGTTTTCCAATTTTCTTTCCGCAGAATTGCATCGCAATGCGGCATAAAGGTATAAAAGTATTTTATACTTTTAAAAATATGGCGAAAAAATTGGTGGGGTGCTTTTGCCAAAAACAATGTACGCAGCAAATGTTTGCCGCGAAAAGTGCTGAAATGAGAAATAATTTTTGCGTTTGAGCACTTTATAAGTACGAAAACTGCTGAAACGGGATTTTTATTCCGCGTTTCAGCAGTTTATAAGGTCAAGTTTTGTGATTGTGAATTGATTAGAAACACGTAAGGCTGCCATTGCTGACAGCCCTACATCGCATATTATCAATCATTTATTTTTATCCGTCATTTCCTCGTACAGCCCAAACAGCCGCTCAACAATTTCCGATTCCTGCAAATCTTTCGGCCAGCCGTAGGCTGCGAGAACGGCTTCATCGTTGGCGCGGTGGGCGCGGCGCAGTTCAACGGGCATAGTGGTTTCCTTGTATAAATCTGCAAGGCTTGCATCAGGATACAATGCACGAGCATCAAGAATTGCTTGCGCGGTTTGTTCAATTTTCGTTTTCTGTGTGTCTGTAGGATTGCACCACGGGAAATTATTATATACGGCAGGTGTGTAACTGTATCGCATTTCCAATCTTCCTGCAGTTACGCGCATCCACGCATTATGAACACTAGATATAAGAATACCAAACAAGTAAAGTGACGCTTCAGGAATGAACATAACTTTGTCATTTGCAATCACATCCTTACTCATATAACCAATTGGGATATAACGCCTATTTTCTGACGAAATTCGGGGAATAACCATATAATCTGTTTCAGGCTGCCTAATCTGCGTAAAAAGCATTGGCGTTTCTGCATCACGACGAACAGAAGCCGTTGGGCTTTTAAGACGAGTTTGCTTGACCGCTTCAAGCCTTTGTATTATTGTCGGAATATGAGCATATTCATTAGGTGAAACACCTTTTAACCAAAGGCAATAGCGAGTTTTGTTGTTTATGTAATCTTCGGCACCTATTATTCTCTTTATGAATTTTTCTGTCTGCGGATATTTTTCAATAAGCAAGTCTCTTTCTTCTATTGACAACATTAAATTCATATCATCTGTCGCCTGACTTCCCTTTGTCATTTTAGGCATTCCAATGGTAAGAGATTTTCCACGGTTTTCAATCCAAACATTCGGTGCATCAAGCAAATAGGCATTGATATTTTTGGCATCGATAACGGTATCGTCGGCATTGAAAATGCGACGTTGTAGGGACGCACCGCGTGCGTCCGCATTTTTCGCGTCGGCGGACGCATTCAATGCGTCCCTACACGAGAATCCCACAATCACGCAATGCACGTGCGCCTTTTGGTTCGATTCGGAATCCCAACGGAATGTGCGCCACGCAAAATCTATCTGCAAATTACATTTTTCAAACAACGGTTTCCACATTGTAGGAACGCTCTCGCCTTGCACAATCGAATTGGTTGAAACAAATGCACATTTGGTTTTTGTATTTTGCATTAAATCACAAGCCTTTTTGTACCAACAACATACATAGTCGAGTTTGCCATAATTAGCCCCCAAATCAGCAAAAACCAAATCCATATCGCTTTGCTGTTCTTCGCTTCGCCATTGGTGTCCTACAAACGGCGGATTACCAATGATATAATCGTAATGGTGCGCATCGCCGTCGGTTTCGGTGGTGAAGCCGCTGAACAGGCCGCCAATAGGCGCGGCGGCGGTGTCAATGGGTTTCAGCGTGGCCCAATCCATACGCAGGGCGTTGCCTTCAACAATAAATGCGTTGGTTGTTAATGGCAGAAAATCAATATTTTGGCTCAAAATGGTTTCGGTTTCGCGAATCATTTGGCTTTCGGCAATCCACAGCGCGGTTTTGGCAACCGTCACGGCAAAATCGTTTATCTCAATACCGTAGAATTGGCTGATTTTCACGTGAATAATATCTTCAAAAAGATAACCAGTGCCGCCGCTTAATTTACACAGAACCTTGTTTTCCAGTCGGCGCAAACTTAAATAGGTTTCTGTCAGGAAGTTACCGCTGCCGCAAGCAGGGTCGAGAAAACGCAGTGAGCCTAATTTCTGTTGGAATTGTTGCAACGATTTGGTGCGCCGCGTCTGCACATTGTCTTTGCTAATCGTTTCAAATTCAGCATTTAACCCATCCATAAACAGCGGGTCAATCACCTTGTGAATGTTCTGCACGCTCGTGTAGTGCATTCCGCCACGGCGGCGCGTTTCGGGGTTCAGTGTGCTCTCAAACACCGCGCCAAAAATGGTTGGCGAAATTGCCGACCAATTGAATGGTGCGCAATGGTCGCAAAGAACATCAATAATCTCGTTGGTAAAGTTCGGAATTTCAATATTTTCCGCCGCAAACAGTCCGCCATTAACGTATGGGAACGGCTGCAGTTTTGTGTCGTAGCGGTCGCGGTTCTCAATTTTTGTGTCTAACGCCTTAAATAACTTTATGATAGCATCGCGCGTGTTTTCAATTGCGAACGAGCGAATATAGTCCTCGAAAGCCGTGCGAGTGGCGAAAAGTCCAGCATCTTCGGCATAAAGGCAGAACACCAGCCGCACGCACAAAATGTTGAGAGAGCGCAGGCTCTGCTCGTCTTTCGGATTGATATACTGCTTGATAAGTGCGTCATAGAGTTTGCCAACCAAAACGCCAGCCTGCAACGAGAGTTCTTCCTCGCGCCGCAGATAGTCGTGGCGGACGTCGGCAAGGAATTGAAGTCTATAATGCTCTTTTTCAATGTCTTTCAAGAAAATTTGTTCGGGCTCGCAGCCAGGTTTCTCAAGGTCGTAAACCAGAAATTCCTGAAAATTGCAAACCACAATCCAGCGCGGCCGCAGCGAGTTGGGCATCTCATCGGCATAGCGTTTGGCCTGCTCGTAGGGCGTCAGCACACTGCCGTCGCTCTGCTCGTAGGCGCGGTGCAGGTCAATCTTTGCACCTTTCTGCTCAATAAGAACCTTTGTGTCAGGAATATAAGCATCGATAAACGACGTGTGCGAGAGTTTCACGCGTTTTTCAAATTCAATGTATTTCGCGGGGTTTTCAATGCCTAAAACATTCTGTAACAAGTCAATCCAGAAACGCGAAGTTTCCTGCTTCTCGTCGCCCTTGCCCGCCCAAAATTCGGCAAACGCAGCGGCGGCTTTCGTCTGTTCGGTTGGTGTCATTTTTCGCTTTGTTTCGTTTCAACAAATTTAATGATAACTACAAAACGCACGAAAAACGCGGAAAAGATTTGTTTAATTTGTCGATAACGAAAATGAAAACGGCACCCTGCCTTCGCCTATGCCTCTATCTTACAGCACCAAGCACGGTTTCGGGCTGCGTTCCCATAAGGGTAATGGCCGAGAGTTTACGGCCAATGTCTTTGAGCGAGTGTCCGCAGTGGTAAAGGTTATTATCGACAATGAGCCAGCGGTCGTGCGACGGGGTGGTCCAAATGTGAGTGTTAATCGGCTCTACGCCTGCTGTACTATTGTGGATATTGCGCAGTGCGGCAAGGTCTTTGCCAGAATAAATGTCGGCAATAACGCCTGCGCTGCGTACATCGAGCATTTCAAACGTGGCGGCATCAATATAGGCATCAATGATAATAACCCGCTGCGTGGCGGTTTTTATGAGTTTTTCGAGCAACACCCGCGCCTCAAAAAACTGTCCGTCGAAAAACACTTGTTCAACGGGCAGGGCGTTGGTGCGCACAAAGAAGTCGATTTTGTTTTCGGCATCTGCCATACGCTGTTCAAGCCTTTCAAAACGCTGATTAACAGCATATCCTTTAAGCAAATAATCTTTCAGAACACGGTTTGCCCATTGGCGAAACAAAATTCCTTTTTGCGACTTTACTCTGTATCCGACAGACAAAATCATATCGAGATTATAATACTCAACTTTGTATGTTTTGCCATCGTTGGCAGTTGTCGCAAATTTTGCGACAACTTGAAAAGTCGACAATTCTTCTGCAAGAGCATTGGCGATATGCTTTCCTATGGTTTTCACATCACGTCCAAATAATGTGGCCATTTGATTTCTATTAAGCCACACAGTTTCCTCGCTCAACCGCACTTCGAGTTTTACGGCTTCGTCAGGTTGGTAAAGTATGATTTCGTTTCTATCGGTCATAAAATCTTGCGCAGCAATTGATTCAAACGTGACGCAACACAAATGTATAAAAGAAGGTTGAAAAGTAAAATGTTTTTTGAGAGTTGGGCGAATATGTGCTGAAGCCGCTATTTCACAGCATTGAGCACGGTTTAGTGGTGCAACTCTGCAAAAATAATTTACCAAATGTTGGGTAAAAAGTATAGATTTGGTAAACTATTTTTATATTTGTGAAAATATTTAACGGAATATCAATATGTTAATAGGCAGGCAAAAAGAGCAAAAATTGTTATTGAACGCATTGAAAGCCGACGAATCACAGTTTATTGCGGTTTATGGAAGGCGGCGCATCGGCAAGACGTATCTTATCAGGGAAACCTTTCAAAATAAATTTGCATTTCAACATACGGGGTTGCAAAAGGGCGACAAAAAGGAACAGTTAGCCGAATTTCGCCGCTCGCTTAAATCCGCGAGAATGAAGAAAATACCTGCTTTTAACGATTGGTCGGAAGCGTTTTTTTCTTTGGGGCAGTTTTTGGAAACTTTGCCAGAAGGCAAAAAAGTTATCTTCATTGACGAGTTGCCGTGGTTGGATACGCCTAAATCGAAAATGGTAAGTGCGCTCGACCATTTTTGGAACGCTTGGGCATCGGCCCGAAAAGATATTCTGCTTGTTGTGTGCGGTAGCGCAACATCTTGGATTATAAGCAAAATTGTGAAAAACTATGGTGGCCTGCATAATCGGCTTACCCGTCAGATATACTTGGAACCGTTTTCGTTGCGCGAATGTGAACTTTTTGCAAACGCCAACAATCTGAAAATGAGCCGTAAAAACATTTTGGAAACATATATGGTTTTAGGCGGTGTTCCATATTATTGGCAGTTTCTGCAAAAAGAAAACAGTCCTGCGCAAAACATTGACATTCTTTTCTTTAACCGAAACGCTGAACTTCGAAACGAGTATAAAGCGCTCTATGTTTCGCTGTTTAAAAACCCGCAGCCATATATTGAGATAGTCGAAGCCTTGGGCAAGAAAAAAGTCGGTATGACACGTCAGGAAATCATTAACGAAATCAAAAAAAACGAAGGCGGAAAACTCACCAAAACACTCGAAGAGTTGGAAGAATGTGATTTTATCCGTTCATACCAATCGTTCGGCAAGAAAACAAAAGAGACTGTATATCAACTGATTGACAATTTCACTTTGTTTTATTTCAAGTTTATCGAAGGTCGGAAAATCAAGGAAAAAGATTATTGGCAAAAAATGCAAATCAAATCGGATTATGCCACGTGGTGCGGGCTTGCATTTGAGCGGGTTTGTCTTCAGCACATCGAGCAAATCAAACAGGCATTGGGTATTTCGGGTATTATCAGTAGAGTTTATTCTTGGTACTATAAGCCGCAAACACCCGAAGAATCAGGCGCACAAATCGATTTGGTTATCGACCGCGACGACAATATCATCAATCTTTGTGAGATAAAGTATTCAAAATCAGAGTATGTGATTACGTCGGCATACGAAAAGAAACTTCGGCTCAAAGCCGACGTTTTTCAACGCAAAACCCAAACGCGCAAAGGGGTCTCTACCATTATGATAACATCGTTCGGGCTTGCTGACAACCAATACGCAAATGATATCTCTCGAAAGATAACAATGGACGATTTGTTTAAAGATTTTGATTGAGATAAACTATTGAACACCAAAGCATTGGTGTGCTTTTGATAAAAATAGTTTACCAAATGTGGGGTAAAATGGCCAGATTTGGTAAGGTATTATAAAAAACGAACCCGTGAGAGCCTCTCACGAGTTCGTTTCAATCAAATGCGTTTCCAATTTATTTCGTAATCACCATCCCGCCATTGCACGGAATGGTGATTGCCATTTGCTGTTTCTTGTTTATTTTCAAATCTTTAACGCTGCCGTTCAAGTTGGCGTCGTCGCTGTAGAGTTTGACTGTCTGATTGGCATCAAACATTGGCAGGTTCAGATTGAGTTTCAGCGGCTCTTTCTGTGCGTTGATACCAACCACGAACCATTTGTCGGCGTGGCGGCGCGCCAGAACGGCGTACTTGCCAGGATATCCGTCGATAAACTTCACCTCGTCCCAAGTTGTCGGCACTTGTTTCATA
>JAFZWI010000090.1 GCA_017617355.1 Salinivirgaceae bacterium
ACCAACGAGGGCACGCTCACCGTGGCTCTCGACATCACTCTGACCGACGAACTGAAAAACGAGGGTGTGGCCCGCGAACTTGTAAACCGCATTCAGAACATCCGCAAGGACAGCGGCTTCGAGGTAACGGACAAAATCAACATCCGCATCTCGGACAACGCCTACTCAAACGGCGCCATCGAGGCCTTCGGGCAGTATATTGCAAGTCAGACACTCGCAAACAAAATCGAGGTTGTCAAAGACCTGAATGCCGACAACGCCATCACAGTGGATATTGACGAGGAGGTGAATCTGTTTGTTACGGTGGAGAAGGTGTAAACAGTTGCAACAAAAAAAATATCGATATGCCTGTAAAATGTCCGCTGTGTGAATCGCAAAATGCCAATTTGCATTTGCAGTTAAAAGACTACTTCTTATCGAAAGAGGAGTTTGAAATATACCAATGTCAAAACTGCGGATTGCTTTACACTTGGCCGCGTCCTGCCGACGATATTATCGGAAAGTATTATAAATCTGAGGATTATCTGAGCCACAACGAAAAGAAGAAAGGGTTGATTCCTTTCATATACAACAGCGTGAAACGTGTAAATGTGGCTAACAAGTTCCGAATGGCAACAACAGGCACGCAAGGCAAGCGGATGCTCGATTTCGGATGCGGCGTTGGCGATTTCCTGCATTTTGCACAACAGAAAGGATATGAGGTTACAGGCTCCGACATAAGTCCCGACGCGCGTCGTTTCGCTTCAGAAAAACTTGGGAAAACGGTCATTAGTCCGGATGAGGTTTTTGCACTGCCCGACAACAGTTTCGACATAATAACAATGTGGCACGTGCTGGAGCACATCAGCAATCTGAAAAGGCAGGCCGAACTGCTCGACAGACTACTTGCCGACGGCGGAAGGCTGGTTATCGCCTTGCCAAATTATCAGTCGTACGATGCTCAGTATTATAAAGATAAGTGGGCAGCCTACGATGTGCCACGCCATTTGAACCATTTTAATCAAAAGACACTTGAAACGGTTTTTGCCGGAACCAAATTGCGCATTGTTGACGTCCGCCCGCTCAAATGGGACGCATACTACATATCGATGATGAGCGAAGGCTACGCCGGAAACGGCAACGCATTTATGAAAGGTGTTCTGACCGGTCTCAAGTCGAATAGAGCCGCCCGCAAAAGCGGCCAATACTCAAGTATGGTTTATATTTTTGAGAGAGCTTAACTGCTTGATTCTTATAACTGAAGGGCGGTTGTTACCGCCTTTTTTTTATTTGGGTACTTTTTTACTTCCGCCAAAATTTGGCGCATCTTTTTGTATATTTACACCAATAAAAACTTACAGCTATGAATAACTCTCGTGGGCAAGCCACTTTAAGCAAGTATGCATGGGTGCTCGACACAATCTATAATGCAGGAAGCATCTCATTTAAAGATTTGAAAAAGAAATGGGTAGAAGACGATATCAGTGGCGGTGCTGAACTTGCAAAACGCACGTTCGACAATTGGAAGGATGAGATTGCCAACTTATTCGGCATTGACATTGCAAACGAGAACTGCGGCAAGTATCGCTATTATATTGAAAACGAGAGCGATTTGGAAGGTGATAATCTTCGGCAGTGGATTTACAAAACTTTCAGCATCGGCAACACTCTGTCGAACTGCCAGAGCATCAAAGACCGCATTATGCTTGAGCCTATACCGTCGGGGCGGGAGTTTCTGCACCCGATTGTCGAGGCGATGAAAGAGAACCGCGTGCTGAATATGACTTACAAAAGCTATTGGCGCGACGAGGAGAAAAATTTCAATGTCAAGCCGTTCTTTATCAAGCTATTCCGCCAGAGGTGGTATTTGGTTGCACAAGGTACCGACCCCGCTTATGCGTCCAAGCCCCCGATGATTTACTCGCTCGACCGCATCCGCAAACTGCACAAGATTGGACAAACGTTCGAAATGCCCGAAGACGCCAATGCCAAACAGTATTTCAAAGGTTGCTTCGGCATTATCGCGGGCGACGGCTCCAAGCCTAAGAACATCAAACTAAAGGTGTCGGCAAGTCAGTCGAACTACCTGCGAGACCTGCCGCTGCACCATTCGCAAAAGGAGGTGAAGCGCACCGACGACTACAGCATTTTCACCCTGCGTCTGCGCCCTACCTACGATTTTGTGCAGGAGCTGTTCCACAATGTAGATAATGTTGAGGTGCTTGAACCAGCCGAACTTCGAGCTGAAGTTGCGGAAATGATTAGTCGGATGCACGAGACGTATAAAAAGCAAGAATAGAGCACGTTACGATATTTTGTTTTAGCAAATCAACTCGCTATGCATAAAAAATGTGTAGCGAGTTTTTTATTTGTATGCCTCGATGCGTATATGTTTAGATATGAATCTGTAAATCAAAAACTTTACAAAAAACATTGCTGTTTTCTTTGAAAGCCTAGCTGTAGAGACGTTACGTGCGTTGTCTCTACAAATATTTCAATTTCAACCAAATAAAAATGAACGCAAAGAACCAAAAGTCGGCAGAGCAAATGGATTTGCTCACGGCAGTAGAGAACATTGTTGATTTGGCCCGTGATTCGGCGCTTAGTGATTTATTTTTCAGCAAAGCCGCGCCGTTCGCCAGCTATATATCGGAGCGAATGGGCATCAGTAACGAGCAGAGTGTTATGTTGGCGCTGCTCATCGACAATAGCGACGATGATGTGGTGACGGCACGAGATTTAGGACGATTCCTCGACTGCAGCACAACGCGAATTCTTCGGTATTCAAACTATATCGATGAACTTGATAAACTGGGATTTGTGATACAGATAACCAATACCCGCCGAGGCATTAATCGGACAGCCTTCCGTGTTCCTCAAGAAGTTATCAATGCATTCAAACGTAATGAGAAGTATGTGCCTCGAAACCTTTCTGGATTAAGTTGCCGACAGCTTTTCGACGAAATCGATAATATTTTCCAGATGCGCGGCAACGAAGAACTGACATTCGACGGTACTGTCGAAAGAATGCAACGGTTGTTCGACTGCAACAAAGAATTGCTGTTTGTCAGCAAGATACGAAGTTATAGGTTCGCTGTCGAGGATGAGATGCTGCTTATTTTGTTCGCACACCTTTGTGTAAATAACTGCGACGACAACATCGGACTGCACGACCTGGAGTTTCTTTTCGAACGTATGCTGTGGTTCCGTCTCAGGACGAATTTACGACGCAACGAGCATATTCTGTTTGATACAAAAATGATTGAGTACACCAATAACGAAGGGTTTGTCAACAACGAATCGCTGTGCCTTACAACGCAAGCCAAACGCGACCTTTTGAGCGAACTGAACCTTGTAGAAGGCAACGCGCGGAAAAAACGCAACGATGTGATAAAAACCGAAGACATTAAGGCTAAAAAATTGTTTTTCAGCGAGAAGGTAAGCAAACGTGTTGATGAGTTGGGCGATTTGATGGAAAACAGCCAATATGAGTAGATTCGCAAACGGCTTGAGGATGAGAAATTCCGCTGCGGATTCGCTTGCCTATTCTATGGCGCACCTGGAACTGGCAAGACCGAAACGGCTATGCAGCTTGCCCGCCGCACTGGCCGCGATGTTATGCAGGTGAACTTTGCGAAAATCAAAAGTATGTGGGTTGGCGAGAGCGAGAAGAATCTGAAGCGCGTGTTCGATGTATACCGCGAAAAGGTGAAGGAGTGCGATGTGGCGCCCATTCTGCTTTTCAACGAGGCCGACGCCATTATTGGAAAACGGTCGGAAAATGCCGACCGGTCGGTCGATAAAATGTACCACACAATGCAGAACATTCTGCTTCAGGAGATGGAGACATTGGACGGCATTATGATTGCCACCACCAACCTCGCGCAGAGCTTCGACCGTGCCTTTGAGCGCCGATTCCTCTACAAAATCAAGTTCGACAAGCCCACCCTTGAGGCGCGGATGAGCATTTGGCGCGAAATGATTCCTGCCTTGACTGAAGACGAGACTCGCGCTCTATCAAACAAATACGAATTCAGCGGCGGCCAGATTGAAAACATTGCACGCCGTCACGCCATTAGCAAAATCCTGCACGGCGAATCGGAGAACCTACTCAACGTGCTGCTTGACTATTGCGACGACGAGAAGATTGAAACTAAAGAAAAGAAGACGATTGGGTTTTAATTGAGAATAATGGAAACGAATTAAAATCAATGAAATATGACTGTAAAATTGCTATCAAAAGTACAGAAAGCAAGCATTAGCAGAGAACAAGGTGTGATGTCAGGAATTGAGACGCTGGATAAAATTACTGGCGGCTTCCACAACTCTAATTTAGTGGTGCTTGCAGGGCGGCCTGCAATGGGCTGTCGTTCATTTGCGCTGACGTGCGCCTACAATCAGGCGTGTGCAGGAAAGAAAGTCGCTTTTTTCAGCGTCACACTCTCTGAAACCGAAATCTTTGACCGATTGCAGAACATCAGTAGCATTCTTGGCAAAGGAAATAGCGAACATCAGTTTGAAAACCAGATATTTGTCAATTGCAATCACGGATTTGAGATTAACGAGTTGCGCTACGAGATTGCCCGATTGAAGCAAATCGAGAACATCGATATTGTTTATATCGATAATTTATTGGATATCAGTAATGTTGGCACAGGCTGCTGCAATAAGATTACGGCCGCCGTGGTCACCGAAAAGCTACAACAGCTATCGCGCGATATGGACATTCCCGTTGTCGCGTTGAGCAGTTTGACACGAAGTTGTGAGTCGCCACAGCGCGAAGGTCACTATCCTAATATGTTTGATTTACGTTTCGAAAATGTTGTGAATTACTATACTGATATAGTGTTGCTGTTGCATCGCTATGAGTATTATGGGATTAGCGTTGACGAAGATGGCAACCCTACAAAGGGCATTACAAATTTATTTGTCGAAAAAAATCCTAATGGCAACATCGACATTGTTAAATTTCACTTTGAACACACGGAAACACAGTGGGGCGCTTTCTGCGATATAAAGTGATTGTTACCTAATGACATAAAAAAAGCCCCACTCCAAACGGAGTAGGGCCTTTTCATATTGTAAGATGTTGTATTAGAACAACTTCTTAACTTGATTGTAAACATTTTCGGCAGTGAAACCAAGTTTCTCGTCGAGCACTTTGTAAGGTGCCGAGAAACCGAAGCTCTCCAAGCCCCAAACAGCGCCTTCGCTTTCTGGAACAAGACCTTGCAGGTTAACCGGCAGACCAGCGGTCAAGCCGAATTTCTTAACGCCTGCAGGCAGAATGCTCTTCTGGTAGTCTTTGCTTTGGCTGCGGAACAAGCCTTCCGACGGAACGCTGACAATGCGAACCTTCTTGCCGTCTTTGCGGATGAGTTCAGCTCCGGCAACGAGTGTCGAAACTTCTGAACCGCTGGCAACCAGAATAACATCAGGATTGGCATCGCTTCCGGCAACAATGTAAGCGCCTTTGGCAGCCTGCGAGTAGTCGGTGCCGGCTGGCAGGTTGTTGATGTTCTGACGAGAGAGAATCAATGCGGTCGGAGTTGCAGTGTTCTCCATTGCAAGCTTCCAGGCGGCTGTGGTCTCTTGTGCGTCGGCCGGACGAAGAACCAACATAGAGTTTTGACCCTTGTGGTTTTTCAGTTTCTCCATTAGGCGGATTTGAGCCTCTTGCTCCACTGGCTCGTGGGTAGGTCCGTCCTCGCCTACGCGGAATGCGTCGTGTGTCCAGATGAACTTAACAGGCAATTGCATCAAAGCGGCCATACGGACAGCCGGTTTCATATAGTCAGAGAATACAAAGAATGTTCCGCAAGCCGGGATAACACCACCGTGCAGAGCCATACCGATGCAGCAGCAAGCCATTGTCAGCTCGGCAACACCAGCCTGGAAGAATGCGCCC
>JAFZWI010000091.1 GCA_017617355.1 Salinivirgaceae bacterium
CTGCCCGATGTGTGGCCGTGCGGAAGTGTTAAAGGACTAGTTGCACGCGGTGGTTTTGTGGTTGATATGGAATGGCAGAACGGCAAAATCAGCCGTGCCGCAATCACTTCAAAATCAGGCGGAACGCTGCGTATCCGCTCGGCCGTTGAACTCGAAGGCGCTGTCCTGAAACCCGCCGAAGGCACTTGCCCGAACGCTCTGCTCGTGTCAGCCGATGTGAAAGAGCCGATTGTGTCGGAAAAAGCGACAATCAAAGCTGCAGAGCTTGAGAAATATTTCGAGTATGATGTGGAAACTGCTGCGGGGCAGGTAGTTGAGGTGAGAGCGAAATAATTGCATAGGGTAATACAAAAACATACTAACCACCCTAGGGCGTTGCCTTGGGGTGGTTTTGTGTTTTTTATATTTCAAACAAATCGGTATATTTACAAACAACTTAAAACCTAAACATTATGAGAGCATTATTCCCGATTGCCGCCGTTGCAATTATTTGTGCCTGCACGCGCACCGCACCGAAAAGCGAACAAGGACCTGTCTATCCTCCACACAACCGCACTATTGAGAGTCCCGTTTATGGAGCAAAATCAAGTTCAACGGCTAACATCAACATCGAAAAAATTGAGATAACCGACTCGCTGACGCGGCTGTTTATGATTTGGAATGGTCCTTTAGGAAACGGCTTCAGAATATCGCCCAAATCGTACATTGTGGCCAACGGACAGAAACTAAAAATACTTTCGGCCGACAGCATCGACATCAATTCCCCAGAATTCATTTCCCCAAAGAAAGGCCAGAAAGAAATACGCTTCATTCTTAATTTTCAAGATGTTGACAGCACCTTACAGACAATCGATTTTCTTGAAGGCGAGGATTTTTGGGATTTCAAAATATGGAATATCGCCTTGAACGACGAGGCGACAGCAAAGATTAAGGCCGATGCCGAAGTGCCTGACAGCATTGTGAGCCAAGCTCGAACTGTCAGCAACGACGCTAATGGGCTTGACAGCCAGAGCCTGATGTGCGGTTTCGCATATGTCAAAGGCAAAATCTATGGTTACCACCCGCAAGCACTAGGCTATGGTGAAAACTACGTCTATTTTCTAACAAGCGGAGCTCTGCAAACAATTACAAGACATTTCGAACCAATTAACAATGACGGCACGTTCCTACTCAAAATTCCCGTTAGCCAAAAACACCAAGATGTACATTTAGAAATTGGGAATGCAGACTGCGGCAGAATCCACGTTGTATGCAACGACACGGTGAACTTGGCTTTGGATTTGAAAGCGGCTATTGACAACTATACCGCCAACAGAGAAACTGCTTTCAGAAAAGCTTCATATTTCAGCGGTGCCGATGCCGAAATCAACAATTACGATTTCTGGATAATCGGCGACTTTAATATGTTTGGCTTGGATAAGCGCGTGTACAAGAGCAAGATGCAAGGAATGACACTTAGTCAGTACACCGATTTTATAATGGCGATGTATCGCGAAAAACAAAACGAAGTGAACTCGGTGGGAATGCGCCAATCGGAAGTCAACAATCGAGCTATCAACCGTAAAATCAGAGAGATGTACGATGTTATGTTGCGACAAAATGCCATTCGACTTTTGTACTATTACTATCATTATATTGGCGGCAAAAATGCTAACGGCAATCCGCGAAAAGCCGACGACAATTATTATAACGCGCTCAAAGAATTGGCTATCAATAACACCAACGACCTTTACAATGATGGTTCGACAATTAGCTTGCTCAATATTGCCCGTAACCTGGCCAACGTACGAACATACTCGTCACCATATGAGCCTGAATACGAAGTGGTGAGCAAAGAAGGTGAACCATTGGCTGTTGAGTTCCGCCCGACGACAAGCGAGAAGAAGGCGCAAAAGATTGCTGAAGAGAAATTCGGTATCACTAACCCGATTTTTGCCGAAATACAATACTTTCTTAATTTAATCAGGGAAGACCCGTGGACAAATGAATATGAGCACGTTAATGACACCATTATGGCCTTGCTGCGCACAATGTCGGACACTGCGTTCGCTCAATTCGCCGAAAACATCAACCGAGGAGTGTACAACCAAACCGACACCACAACGTATTGGCATCACTCTGAAAATGAATCACTGATAGACTCTGTTTTTGTCGAACTGATTAAGGATTTCGAAGGAAAGGTGATTTTCCTTAACTTTTGGAGTGAAACCTGCGGCCCGTGCCACCGACTCACCGATGAGTTTAAACAGATTGAAAAAGAGCTGCCAATGGACAAAATTGTGTTAATCAACATTTGCAACGACCGAGATACAAGAGAAGAATCGTTCAAAAAGCAAAGCGAAAAATGGGGCAACACAAATTACAGGCTTAGCTCCGACACATTTTATATGGTGTATAAGAAATTGAACTTTTCGCAGGGCTATCCGCAAGGTGCGATTATCAACAAGAAAGGCCAAATTGTGAAGAGATATAGTGGATACAGCAGCAATGGCACACAAATCATTAAATCAATTTTACTTGAGGAAGCGGCTAAATAGCCCACCCTATCCTTTTTTTGACAAAATGTCATATGCATTCCAGTTGTTATCACATTGATAAACAATAGCATTTATCAGCACAAATTATTCATATAAGACAAATTGTCATTAAATATCCTCTAAAAAGTGGACAATTAGTCCACATTTAGGCGTTGGCACAAAAGTTGAAAATGTAAGGGCGTTTTCGATTTAGAAACAATGTATAACTAAAATATGGAGGATTTAATTATGACACTCGCAAGATTTAACAATTATCCGTCGGTTTTCGACCAACTCTTCGACACCGATTTGTTTGATTGGAACAACCGCAACTACTCTGACACAAACACCACTTTGCCGTCAGTCAATATTAAAGAAAACGCCGATGCCTTCAAGGTTGAGATGGCCGTTCCGGGGTTCGACAAAAAGGACTTCAAGATTGAACTTGACCACAACGTTCTGACAATCTCGTCGGAGAAGAAGGTTGAAAATGAGCACAAACACGGCGAGCACTTCACACGCCGCGAGTTCAGCTATCAGTCGTTCAGCCGTTCGTTCACCCTGCCAGATGCAGCCAACGGCGACAAGATTTCGGCCAAGTACGACAACGGTATCTTGAACATTGAGATTCCGAAACGCGAGGAAGCCAAACCAAAACCGATGCGCCAAATCGCTATCGCTTAACCAATTGATTGTGAATTTAATGTCTAATTTAAATATGGAGGATTGAACTATGACACTCTCAAGATTTTCTAACAATTATCCGTCGTTGTTCGGTCAACTTTTTGACAATGACCTCTTCGATTGGACAAACCGTAACTACTCTGACACAAACACCACTTTGCCGTCAGTGAACATTAAAGAAAACGCCGACGCCTTCAAGGTTGAGATGGCCGCTCCGGGGTTCGACAAAAAGGACTTCAAGATTGAGCTCAACCACAACGTTCTGACTATTTCGTCGGAAAAGAAGGTTGAGAATGAGACCAAAAACGACGAGCATTTCACTCGCCGCGAGTACAGTTATCAATCGTTCAGCCGCTCGTTCACACTGCCAGAAGCAGCCAACGGCGACAAGATTTCGGCCAAGTACGACAACGGTATCTTGAACATTGAGATTCCGAAACGCGAGGAAGCCAAACCTAAACCAATGCGTCAAATCGCTATTGCTTAACGCTTTAGCTTCTTAAATAAAAAGCCAGTCCGAATGGATTGGCTTTTTTTGTTGCAATGTGTTCCGCTTGTCCTATTCTAAAACTTCATACATCAGAATACACAAAACTCTCGTACGATGTAATGATTGGCTTCTCTCCAAGCTCCGAGCCTTCGAGCACAAATCATATTATCAGGAATAAAAACGCAAATATTACAGCCTGAAAAAAATACAATCGGGCACCAATGGTACCCGATTGTGACTAATCTATATGTATTCTTAAATCTTTACTTTCCAATCTTTCTTATTCCTTCTTCAAAGCCTCGGCGGGATTGGTGCTTGCGGTTTTCACGCTTTGGTAGAGTACCGACACGGCGGCAATCAGCATCACTGTGAGTCCGGCAAGGGCGAAAATCCACCAGTACAGGTCGATGCGGTGGCCGAAACCGGAAAGCCAGCGGTTCATAACGTACCACCCTACCGGAATGCCCAGAACAAAGGCCACACCAACCATCTTCATAAACGACAGCACAAGTTCGCGAAGCACTCCCGAATATTCGGCGCCAAACACTTTCTTGACCGACACGCTGCGAATCTCTTGCTGCATATAGTACGAACTCATTGCAAACAAACCCAAAGCCGACACCAGAATCGACAACAGCGTGAAAATGAACACTATGTTGAGTACTCGTTGCTCATCGCGGAAACCATCTTCGATACTCTCTTCTATATATTTGGCTTCGAAGATTTTATCGGGGAAGACTTCTTTGAATGCGGCCTCAACCTGTTTGCGGGCGGTGGCGTGGTCGCCTGTTGTCTTGATTATCAGCATCCAAGGATAGTTGTCGTCGGGACTCTCGCCCCAGTTCGAAATCAGCGCCGCGCTTTGGGCAGCCTCAAGCGGACGAATCTTGAAATCGTAATAGATTCCCGCAATCTGTGCCTTTTGGTCGTAAAAAGTAAAATCGACAGCCGTTTCATCAACGCCTAACTCCTTGAAAGCAAACTCGTTGAGCCATACAGCTTCTTTATTGGCGCTATGGTTATCCTGTTTCATTTTCAGCCCAAGAATCTTGAAATAGTTATCGTCGCCATCAATCTGTTGGAAAGAAACGAAGTCGCCGTTGTCAATAGTTACAGTTACATTATTGGTATGCTCAAGCGGGATGCCATTGCCCTGACCAACCATATCAACACACGACACCGCGTTCAGTTTGTCAATAACCGGACGAAGTTCGGCTGATGTGCCATAACCGTTATCGACAACAAGAATATCTTTTGTGTTGTAGCCCAAATCGGCTTTAATCATATGGCGAATCTGAAGCCACATTGTGAGTGCCGACACAAGCATAACCACGGCCACAACGTTCTGAATCACAATGATAATGCGGCTATAAACCGTTTTGGTCTTGCGCCGAAGCGTGCCTCGCACAATCTCGATAGGCTGCGCTTTCTGAATGAGCAGGGCGGGAACCAGTCCGGCCACAAAGCCAAGAACAGCAATGAACGCAAGCACAAGCAGGATGTTCACGGGTGAGACGGCAGCAAAGACTGAAACCTGATAGTTCAGCAGTCGCGATGCGGCCGGGGCAAAAAGTTCGGCCAGCACAACGGCCAGCAACATCGATATGCAGCAGACAATAGTGCTTTCGGCAATGATTTTCAGGAATATTCCACTCTTGCCTGCGCCCACCAAACGCCGCGTTGCCATCTCTTTGGCGCGGAAACCCATCAGCGCCGTGCTCATATTCACATAGTTGAGCACCGCAAACGCCAGCAGCAGAAGGCACATTGCAAGCAGTAGGTTCACCAGGTTGCGGTTGCCAAGTTGCAGAGTGCCAGACCAGTCGCCATTTCCGTCTTTCAGAAAATAGACATCGCGCAAAGGAATCATCCGCACCTTGTTGAACGCACCAATTTTATACACCCACCAGTTCTGTTTCATCCAGTCGAGCATATCGTTCTGCCGCGCCTGAAGGTCGGCTCCCGGATAAGTCATCACAAAGCAAAGGCCAGCTGCGGCGTTGTTCATCCTTTCATCGTGAGCGGGATTGAACTTCGGCATTAAATCGCCACGCAAAAGCACATCGGGTGTTTTAATAATTGAATTGCCAAAATCGTCATAGACCCCGCACACAGTGAGTGGAATACCCTCACGCCATTGAACTTCAATTGTCCGTCCAATTGGGTCTTTGTCAGCAAAATAGGCATTGGCAAACTTTTGACTTATCATACATTGGTCGCCCGACACTTGCCAATCGGCTTTGCTGCCAGCCGTCAGTTCGTAACTGAATATCTCGAAGAAGTTGCTGTCGGCGCACGTCGCGCTGCCATAGACAGTGGCTCCGTCGATTTTGAACTCGCAGGCATCAGACGCATTGGACACGCAGCAGCCTTTTTCAATTTCAGGGAAATTATTCTTCAGGTGCTTGTCGAGCCAGTAACCCGTATTCAAGTGTCCCTCGCTAGCAATCAAATAGATGCGGTCGGCATTCTTTTGAAACGAGTCGGTTGACAACTGCCTTTGGACATAAACCGCCAGCAGCAGCACAAACGCCATCGAAACTGTCAGTCCGACAAGATTTACAAATCCATACAATTTGTTCTTTTTCAAGAAATTCCAGAAACTTTTCATTGCTCTATAGTTTTAATGTTTGATATTAGTTGTAAATTATTGGTTGTTAGTAAAGTGTGTTTATTATTTGTTGTTGTTTTCCCATTAGAACACCAGCACTTCGCAGTCGCCGTAACTCTCGTATGATGATGTAATCACCTTCTCGCCCGGCTCCAGACCTTCAATAACCTCGTAGTACTTCGGATTTTGGCGGCCGATGCGGATTTCGCGTTTCACTGCCTTGTCGCCTTTGGGCGAAACCACAAAAATCCATTTGCCACCAGTTGACTGATAGAATGAGCCGCGCGGAATAATTACCGCATTCTCGCTTTGGCCAAGTTGCAGGTTCAGATAGTAGGTCTGGCCACTGCGGATATTGGCAGGCTGCGTGCCGTCGATGCGGAAATCGGCTTGGAACTTGCCGCTGCGCACCTCAGGGTACACCTTACGGACGGTTGCGTTGAACACCTCTCCTTGACGGTCGAAAGTGGCCGAAAGTCCGAGTGTCACGCGGTCGATATAATGCTCATCAATCTGAGCTTCAATCTTATAAGTGCCGATAGAGTTTATCTGTCCGATTTTCACGCCAGCCTGAATCGACTGTCCCAGAACGGCGTCGAGCAAGCCAAGTTCACCATCAATGGGTGCCTTAATCACCAGGTTCTCCTTGCGACGGCGTATGATTTTCATATTCTTCTGCATATTCTCCAGACTCTCCTGAAGCCTGTGAACCTCAATGCTACGGTAAGCACTATCCTGTTTCAAGCGCTCACGAACCAATTCGTACTTCTCAACCGACAGAAAATAGTCCTCTTCGGCCTTTGTGTACTCTTCACGTGCAATCAGTTTGTCGTCATAGAGAGCCTTCTGCTGCTCGTAGTGGCGCTTGTTGCGCTTCACCTCAATGCCAAGTTCGATTTCGCTCTGCCTGTTAGAGAGTCTCTGCTGCTCCATCTGGATTACCGTGTTGCGCAACATATTCTCTTTTTCAGCAAGTTCGGCCTCCGAATTCAGAATCTGCATATCAAGATTCTCGTTTGAGAGAATCAAAATGGGGTCACCAGCCTTCACCCTTGTACCCTCCTCTGTCACAATGCGTTCCACCACGCCGCCCTCGAGCGGACTCAGCTGAATGGTTGTCTGCGGTTGCACTTGTCCGCTTACGCGAATGTAATCGTCAAACTTACCATCGGCTACTTTGCTTATTGTCAGCGTGTTGGCGTCAACTCTCATTGTTTTTGAGTCGCTTTGCAGCAACAAATAAACCACTAGCGCCACAACACCGGCACCCAACCAATACGGCAACGCTTTCTTCGAGAAAACCACCGCTAATCCTTTTTTTTGTTCGATAACTCTGTCCATAATTATTTATTGATTAATTGATTAACTGATTTATTGATTTACATAATCGATTCCACTGTAGTATTTCAGCACGCTCTGCTTTATCAGGTATTTGAAAAGCGAGTTCATATTATCGGATTTTGCTTTCAGATAGTTGTTTACGGCCGTTTGATACTCAAGTCCAGATATCAGGCCCTGTTCCATCCGTTTCAGGTTGAGTTGGTAGGCTTCCTGCTGAATTTCAGTCTTTTTGCAAGATTGGACGTAGGTGGCCATCGCTGTGTTACAGTCACTGTAAGCCTTGCGCACGGCCGACTCCGTCTCGCGGTTTTTCTGCTCAAGTTCGGCTGTAGCCCTGACATACGAGTTTTTCTTCCGCGACACCTCCGAATGACCTTGCAACCTGTTAAAGATTGGTATCGATAGAGATAGACCTACACTCTCGCCAACGTGGTTACGTAACTGTGTTTTGAAACTATTCTCATCAACTGAATTGTAGCCGGTGCTCAAGCCTGCGCTGGCATAGAGACTCGGCAGCAACTTCCAACGTGCCGTAGAGAGTTCGAGTCGAGCGTTTTCGGCCTTCATTCCGGCAATGCGCACTGCGGGGTCGTTGCCAAGTGCAAAACTGACAATCTCGTCCTCGCTCTGCAGATTGATAGTCGGCTCCGGCACCACTGTGTCAACCACAAGTTGCTCATCCATCGGGAAAAACATCAAATCCGACAAGGTCATCATCTGCTCGCTGTAGATTTGGCGAGTGTTTGCAAGGTCGTACTCACGGTCGGCAAGGTCGGCCTCGAGTTGGATGACATCAGCACGGCTCTTCTGTCCAATCTCCTCCTGACGGCGCATCTTCGCAAGCGAAGCCTTTGCGGTAACCACCTGTTCTTCAAACAACTGGCACAGACGACTGTAGTAAACCACATTGTAGTAGGCCTCCATCACAGCAAGGCAGATGTCTGCCTCGGTCTGTTCCTGCTCCGACTTCGAAATGGCAAGCGCCGTTTTCGAAATACGCATATTGTTGACGGCACTGAACCCGTTGAAAAGGTCGATTCCGGCGTTAATACTGTAACTGTTGCTGAACGATGTGGTGTTAAAATAGGTGTTTGTCTGCGGGTCGATGTTGCGGCCGAAATTGTAGCCAGCACTAGCACCGGCCGAAACACTTGGCGTGAGAACCGACAGAATGGCGTCGCGGCGGGCAATTTGCGCATCGCCAACATTTGCCTGACTGATACGTGTTTTTGTTGAGTTCGACACGGCATATTCCATACACTCTTTCAGCGTCATCGTACGGACACTGTCTGAAGCGTTTGCTCCAAGTGTGCTTGGCGCGATTGCCATCAGAATGCCGATAATCAGTTGTTTTTGCATAATTGTTTTACGTTTTAAATATTTCTGCAAAAACAATGGCACAACCCGTGCCAAAACTATAAGCAACGTGATAATCAGCAAACTACCAATTTGGCAGATTGTAAAAAGTGTAAAGTTTTTTACACTTGGTTTACAATAGCTTTACAAGGTTTACAGGGAATTGTAAGGTTGACACACTGCGCTGTTGGACCTGTTGAACAAGTAAACGCTTAGCTCTACTTCTTCACCCTTCCTCCAAAATCGTACGCTACGCCTATCGATATTGTTCGTGGTGTTTTGAAATCCTTGTCTTTCACAGCCATACGGTTTGTGTACGACAATTCCACGTTCAAATGGCCAAAGCGCATACCCACCGACGGCGACATATAGAACTGCCCTGCATTGTACGATGCATTCTCTGTGGAATATGGCAATCCGGCTCCCAACCTCAACGCCACGAACGGAGAGACTCTGCGATTGAACGCCTCAATGCGGTTATCCAAATAAATAGGTACTGCCCAGCAATGGTGGCCAGTGCTGGTGGCTGTAAATATGTATGATGCGCCAACACCCATATACCAGAAGGGTTTAACATTGTTTCCGAACGAAGCCGAAACCTGCGCGCCTGTACCTACCAAACTCTCGTGCTTTATCTCATTTCCATTGGAACCATCGGCCAGGATACCGTCCTTGAAATCGGTGGCATCGAGTGCGAAATGCAATCCTCCGCCTACAAAACCACGCATACCGTTGTCCATATAACGCTTGCCTACACGTTCATCGAGATTCTGTTGTTTTTCGGCGGCACGAGCCTCCTGCCTTTCAGCACGGCGTTCCTCTCTCCTTTCCGCTGCCGTTGATTTTGGAAGCGGCTCTTTGGATATCACCTTATATGTCTTACCAGCAACCACATCGGCCACTTGTGTTTTTTCAATCAAGCCAGGCTTGCTGATATGCACCGTATGTGTACCTGCCGGAACCTCAAACACGCCGCGCTTCTTTCCAACCATTTTATCATCAATAAAAATTGATGCACCACGCACGTTTGTCTTCACCTTAATATAACCCGAAGGGATTCTTTTCAACTCACCATTGATGCTTATCTCGCCGTCTGGTGCAATTTTAACAGTTTGATTCTCATTGACATACAAATCGTTTTTTAAGGCCAGATTATGCTCGCCCGATTCAATCCGGACACGCAGTGGTGTTTTGCCTATAAGTTTGTCATCAACATAAATACTAGTGCCATCTGGTTTGTAATTAACTGTCAGATAACCTTTTGCATGCTCAAGGGTAACATCAAGATTAAAACGTTCATTTTTATTGATTGTAACGATGCCTGTTTTTGTCACATAATTCTCACACTCAACACGATAAGTGTGTCTGCCGGTCTGCAGGAATGGCGATTTTATTTCGGAATCCAGTTTCTCATCATCTATATATATTGATGACTCTTTCGGCTTAACACTTATAATCAAATAGTTGCCTTCTGTTTCAATCTTTTTGTGCGAGAGGCGCATCTCATAGGTGCATTGTTTCTCAATCTTAACCGGATAGGCGTACTGGCGCAAAACGCCCAACGTTTTATGTTTGACTGTCAGATATTTGGCGCCGCGCGGCACATACACCCAATATTCGCCCTCCTCAATTTTTGGAATGGTAGTTACAATGCCCAGCCCGTCGCCCTCAAAAATGAAACCGTCGCTCTGAACCGACACTTTGATAAGTGCGCAAGGCTCGCCGTTCTGGTCGATTTTCTTCTGAGTGCGCGCCGTCAGGTCGTTGTCGAGTTTCTTGAACGACGCCACAGAAATGCCGTTGTCGTCACCTTGCGCGAAAACCACTGTGACACAAAGTATTGCGGCGATAAGGCTGGCTATCTTTTTCATAGTTTAGAAAGTGAACGAACTTAAATCAATCAAACCAAAATCAGGGTCTTTGTCGGGCTGCCATGCGCGGACGTGAATCACCGGCTTGTCGCGGTCGTTCAAGTCAACCATAAGGAACAAGTAGCCCGTGTCGCCGTAGTTCGACGAGAAATAATCCTGTTTAATCTGTATTCCGTAGATTTCGCCGCTGCCTGCCTTGCGGATTTCGTTGTCGGCAAAACGCAGGTTGATAAACTCGTTGCTAGCAAAGCATACTCCCAAATTCTTGATATACTGTTCTTTGGTTTGTTTTGTATAGCGAACCACCTGCTTATCGGGCTCAATGCTGATAGCGTCTTGAACGGGCTGTTTTTTAAGCACGTGGCCCACAATTATCAGCGCGTCTTCAGCAAAAATGCTGCTGATGTAGTCGAGGCGCTTGAGCGCATAGGTCGTTTTATAGTTCTCGAGGAAGCGGATGAGCGTCAGGCGCGACTGCTCGCTCCACTGCGTCTTGCCAGTGATGCCCTCCAAGGCCGTCTGCGCAAGTCCGAACGACAGAGAGTGAATCTTCCCGTCGTTGCCGAACTCGAAAACTATGTCCTCTACAAACGAGTTTTTGTTGTTCGGGAAGTTGAAAACCAGCGGCATACTGCGGCAGATGATGCCATCGTCGGTTTTCGCAAAGCGATAGTTTGGCGTTCCGCAGATTCGGGCACGGCCGTAGTTGACAAGTTTTGTGAACATATCCCAGCCTTCTTCGTCGAAATACTGGCGCACAGCGTTGTAACTGCGATTGATGATGCTGCGCTCAATTTCGGCCATAATGTTCTTATAATCAGCGTCTGACTTGACATATTCGAAGAACGATTCAGTGCGGGCGGCTGTTTTTTCCTGTGCCTTATGAATCTCCTTCTGTGCTTGTTTCGGCTTGGCCGACACACTGCTCAGCTGCAAGTTACTGCTCTTATATGGCACTGGCTCAAGGGTTTCCATAACATCTTTCAACTCAGTGTCGATAGTGGCCTCACCCGTAAAAATGTACTCACCCTTCAAATCGATTTTATTCTCGTCAACAATGGTTGGCAACTCAGCAACACCGCGTCCGTCCTTAGCTGATGCGATGTTCGACCAGTCCTGACCGTCCCAATAAGTAAAATCGAAATTGCTAACGGGTTCTTTTTTGTAGGTGAAGAAAAGTTCCACCTGGCGGAAATTGCCATCAACCTTCGACGCGCCTTTCGTCACTCTGATGTTCGAAAAAATGTTGTTAATCTGCTCAGGAATCCACGATTGAAGCAAATGCTGTTCGCCCGTGCTCTCGTCAGTGAATCTGATTGTGGCACCGTCGGGGTGGCTGCGAAGCAACGTCTGCGCCCAATAGTAATAGCGCAGCGCATCAGCAATCTGCAACTTCTGCTCCGCCCTTATGGCCGACTCCACAAAACCGATAATCTTGTTACGGCGCGCCACAAAAATCTTGGCAATCTCTGTGCGCTTGATGTACCGGAAGACCGTCACCTTCGGCTCCTTGCCAACCACAACGCGCTCGGTGTTGCTCAAAGTTGCCTGCGAGTAAGTTTTGATGACGCCCTTGAAAGTCTCGCTGTAGCCCGCCGGGTCCTCGTTGCGAATCAATGTGAAATCGCTCTGGATTGATGTTGAAATCTGCCCAATAAGGTCAGCCAAAGCGTCGCGGTCGGCCACATTGAGTGTCTTGCCCTGCGCCTCTCCCCACAAGTAAACATCGCCTTGTTTCTTGATTTCAGCAATGCGCGCCTGCGCCTGTTTCTCCTCTGCCCTCTTCGACTGCGCTATTGTAGGTAAAACACAATAGATGAGCATTATAAGTGATAGTACGATTCTCATTTCTGTTTGGTTATATGCTCCGTCATCTTTTTGAAAAAGGAACGGAGACTATTCATATCAGTTTAATAGTCACTAAAATTTGCGCTGTTCGCAAACATACAAATATAAAAAGTCGTCGCAATTTTCAGCTACTTAGGTTACAATTTTACGAAAATTAACACTTGTACAACCTTCGGCTTTCCGTCAAAATCAACTAATTTTGCGCATTCTTAAACATTTACGCAAATGGAGCAACAGAATCAGAACCGGCACACCGATGATTACATTTTCGGCATTCGCGCAATTATTGAGGCAATCAGGTTTGGCAAGCAAGTCGATAAAATATTGATGAAGATTGGCCAAAACAACGAACTGACACAGGAACTTACGGAACTTATCAGGCAAAACAACATTCCTGTTCAGCGCGTGCCTGTTGAGCGCCTCGACCGCATTACGCGCAAAAACCACCAGGGAGTAATAGCTCTAATGTCGCCAATTGCTTTTTGCCAAGTTGAAAATATTGTGGCTCAAGCATTTGAAAACGGAAAGATGCCGTTCATTGTCGCTCTTGACGGCGTTACCGATGTCCGCAATTTCGGCGCCATTGTACGTTCGGCTGAGTGCGCCGGAGTGGATGCCATTGTGGTTCCCGAAAAAGGTGCGTCGCGCATTGGCCCCGATGCCGTCAAGACTTCGGCCGGCGCCTTGCACAAAGTTCCAATCTGCCGCACATCGTCATTGAAAAAGACACTGCAGATGCTTATGGATTCGGGCTTAACCATATGCGGAGCAACCGAAAAAACTGACAATCTATATTATAATCAAACGCTTACAGGACCATTGTGCCTTGTAATGGGTGCTGAGGATACAGGCCTCAGCGATGAAGTGATGCGTATTTGCGAACCTTTGCTGAAAATTCCAATTTTAGGCAGCATTGAGTCGCTCAACGTGTCAGCCGCAGCCGCAGTATTGATGTTTGAGGTAGTGCGTCAGCGCGATGCGAAATAGAATTCAGACTAATAACCTAATCTGTCTTCCAAATCCGACTTCATCCACGCCAGCCTTTTGCTGACAAATTCCTTAATCCATTCAAACTCTTCGGCAAACGAGCGATGTTCGGTCGTGCTGCCGCCAAAACTGAAGTTGGCGTCGAATGCTGTCGAGTCCATACCGAACATTGGGAATGAGAACGCTCCGAAAGCTCCCGTTGAATCCATTCCTGGCATTGGGAATGGAAAAGCGCCGAATCCGCCTGCCGAGTCCATCCCCGGCATCGGAAACGAGAACGCTCCAAAACCACCAATTGAATCCATTCCAGGCATCGGGAACGGGAATGCGCCGAACCCACCCGTTGAATCCATCCCTGGCATTGGGAACGGGAATGCTCCAAAACCGCCGGCAGAGTCGAATTCCGGCATCGGGAAACCGCCAAAACCCATATCTTCAAAGTCTTCGGGACTGAAATCGGCGGGGTCGCCCATATCGAAACTCGAAGTTGTGTAGTAGTTGACAGTGTCAGCCGATGCTGAGAGAGCCAGCCGCGCAGCATTCGAATCGATGTATGCCATAATGGTGGCCGAATCGGCAATCATTGCGTCAACTTTTTTCAGCAGCAGACTTAGAAATTCAGGGTCTTCGAACATCCGCACAAACCAGTCGGCTTTGGCAATGTGGTAGCCTTCGGGCTGATTGTAGAAGGCCATTTCGTTGCCTTCAGCACCGCCAAAGAAGCTACCGAAACCGCCCATTTGGCTGTCGTTTCCGAACGGATTGCCGCCAAAAGCAAGGTCGAAATCCCATATCGGGCCCATACGGATAATGCCGTCGGGCATAATATGGCAGAAACAACTGGTGAACATATTGCCATCGAAATCCTTACTCAACTCTTTGATTAACAGCCAATCGACAAAACTTTCAAGGTCGACGAGCGTTTTGTAGCCCGTTTCGGAATTCAGAAAATCGCTGCCGTAGAGCACGTTTTCGAATTTGTCGAGTACTTTTTTCACATCGGCAATCACATCGGGGTCGCTTTCTTTCTTACCTTTCAGCGATATATCTTTGATGTTGAATATGTTCCCCGTCTTGACACCAGTAATGTCACCACGTCCAGCCTTGCGGTCAGCTTCGACCAGATAACTGCCAGGCACTCTTTCTTTTGTCGTTTTAACCTGCTCGCAAAGGTAGTAGCTGCCCTTGTGCTCACCGTTCAAGACTAGTTCAACGTTTTGTCCGTGCGGCGTCCAGTCGAGATTAGTGTAGTTTTGCCCCAGATAGTTGGCAAGCTCGTTGCGGAAAAACGACGGGTCGAAAAAGTTGGCCAGCAAACACCAGCGTTTGCCTTTCGGCATACCCAATATTTCGGCTTTCTTGTTCAGTTTCAGTGCGTAGGGGCGTTTTGCTTTCACACTCCAAGTTGAGTTGCCGCGCCCTTTGACTTCCGCTCCGGACGGCGTTGTCTGGTAGTCGATTTCGCCGTTGGCACGATAGATTGTAACCTGCGTGCTGTCGAGCCATGTGCGTTTGTTAGTTATTGGTTTTGAATCTTTCGTATTGATGCAAACCACCGGCAAACCGCTGTTGAACACCCTCACCGTGTAGGTGTGGACTGCGTTTTTCGCCACCACTTTATATTGCACTGGTTGTTCGAAATCAATCAAATTTTTACCGCTTGTTTGCAGCGCATCGTCAACATAGACTTTAGCTTTCGCCGATGCGGTGAATGTCGGTTTTAGTTTGAAATCAACAAGATACGGAACCAGTATTTTTATTGTGTCGCCCGAAACAGTGGCTTCATAATCGGCGAGTAGATTTTTGTTGTCGGCTTTCAACAGACTGAAAGTCAGTAGTTGGTTATTAGCGTTGTGTTTTTCGGCTGTCGCGGCCAATGCAGAAAAGCAACTTGTTATCAGTAACACAGCAACCACTTTTTGCAAAGTTTTCATATATCGCATTCTTAATAATTGCAAATCTGACAATTAACAGTCTTGTTATTCAACGCCGCAAATGTCAGTTTTCTATTATTTAAATCAAAACTAAGTTCGATATTCATTCCAACTTTGCCGCCAATCGGTTGTTTTTGGTGGAAAAGAAAAAAAAAACGCAAGGCTGCCAAATTAACAGCCTTACGATGTAAATATTTTCATTCTATATGTTTTATGTTCACATAAAATTACTATAAATCGGTTATCGCTACAGCTACTGCTCCATAAGCTTTTTCTATCCTACCAGGTATTGAAAAATCAGCATCGCCTTCTATTCTTTTTATACTTATGCGACAAATAATCTTTTGAGTTGAATTATCAATTATTTCAACCATTCCCAATATATTTTTGGAAAATCTTCCTGCAAGGAACCCAGACATATGCTGCTCCAAATCCATAATTCTAAAAATCATTTCATACTTGGCTTCAGGGTCATCTGTAATTCTTAATCCTTTTGTTGTGGCATTGAAATATCTTTTAAAAGCCATTGTTGAAATTCTTTCTCTGTCAGGGAACTTGTCTCCCAATCTCATCATATAGCTATCTCCACCTTCCCACGTAGTTCTTGAAAAATCAAGCACAAGATGAGCTGTTGCATTCTCTTTCAATACTTTAGTATCGCCGTATGCTTCAATTCTTTTCTTACCGAAAGCACTTGTCACACAACATACAAATGCCATAAATAACACTAACTTTTTCATAATCTTTAATTTTAATCAGTTGCGTATACATACCTGCGCCTTGCGCCCCAATCTATCGCCACACGAACGAATAATGAATTAAGATACCCTATCTCCGTTTCCGTGCGGTTTATGATAGTTGTTTCCGTGCGGTTTTTGATAGTTGTTTCATAATTATATCCTTGAAGTAAGTATCCCGCACAGACTTGAAATCTTGCTAACCGCAATCCTATTGATGGCGCAAAATAAACGCCTTCATTGTCACCCACAGAATACCCCATTCGCATTTCCATAAATGGAGATGCAATAGCTTTAATCATATCAAATCTAATGTCATAAAATACAGGTATCATAAAAACATCGGTATTATCATCATAATGGTCATACAATCCCAATCCACCACCAACAAATAATTTTGGCGATACTTGGTAACCATTTGCAACAGTAATGGCAAAATGACGAAATTCATTATCATTTTTATCAACACCTTTTCCAAAACTCAATTCACCAAAACCTCTGTAACCTTTATTCGGATAATCACATTTTATTTTTAACGGAGCTGATTTCATCTCATATTTTGATAGTGATTGCCTAGTTATTTTTTCAACTTCATCTATTTTGAATACAAATGTATTTTCACCTGATTTTACTGTTACAGATACATTTGGTCGTTCTTCAATTATATATCCAGTTATCACACTCCCGTTTTTTAGGTGAACAACATCCTTACCACTTTGGGAAAAGGCGTTTATGCTAATAAGTAATACTACGATTACTAAAAATACCTTATTCATTTTCCTATACACTATTACGTGTCGTGCGCAACCTTTATTAACTAAATTGTATTAATATCGGCAGTCCTTAATATGGAAAAAGACAATAAAAAAACGTGGACTAAAACTTCGTCTACGTTCATCAAGGCATCGCCAAACGCCCTACCACCTATATACGAGTAAAGCCCACGCCTTTAGCGTGAGCATCAACTCATATGAAGTGGTATCTAAAAAATTGGCGATTTTTGATGAACCAAAAGAGTTAACGCTTAATTATCTATATGTCTTTCAAACAACTGATTTACATAGGCAAAACATTTTAATTGTTTAACAATTAACCAAAAATAAATAAAAAACGAAAAAACAGAAACTAATTCTAAGCAAAACTGTATTTAGAAACTTGTTGTGTCACCAACCTTACCAACGATGTCGCCGCAAGCAAAAAGAAACAAGGATTGAAATCTTGAACAAACGCTGCGGGCAACATCAATATATTACTAATAATTAGCAACATAACAAAGTACTTATGCCATTTCTTTGCCGGATTGCCAATAGTGAACAGATAAACCAGATAAAGCGGCGAAGCCCACAAAATATTCAAATTTGCGACGGTTGCCCCATGGTCGGTTGCAAACCATAACAGGCTTATAATCAAACCAAAAAATCCGACAAAACCGAAATAAATACGGTCGAAAACCTTAAGTTGGGCGGTTGGCAAGCAAAGTGTAAGGATGATGACGGCTATCAGCAACAAACTGAAAATCAGCATTGGCGACAAAAACCAAGGTGTTGCCCCATACTTTATTTCCGACGGCACGACAACCCTCTCCGACTCCACCAACGGCAAAGTATCAATCCGGCAATCAGCAAGATAGTTATGTAATTTATCGGGAATGAAAGTCTGCTCACGATGTGTTGCGGCGCGGTCGGTTATCGAGCCTAAAACCAAATCTATCCCCAACTTGGTCCATTTGCTTCGGTTCAGGTATGGATGAATGCAATCGCGGAGAGTCGGCAACACACAACTATCTGAATTACAATATTTAATCGTATCATTAAAAGTATAGTAAAGCATATCAAGCACCCGCGATGCACAGTTGTCGAAGAAGAAATCGTATTGGTAATAACGGTTCTCGGGTTTGTGGTTCTCTATCAGATTATCAAACAATTGCTGACGCTGTTCCAGAGTCAGGTTGAGCCGCTGAGCAACCACCTCGCGCCCGTCTTCCTCATAGCTCGAAATAAAACGCGTAAGCGATTCTGCACTAAGCCTATACAACAATTTTCCCGCACAGAATTTCAAATAGAAATGCGGCGTGTTGAAACTGAACGTGCCGTAATTAAAAACAGCATTTATATTACGCTCCGGGTCAATAACGCCAATGGCCGTGTGCCCGAACTGCGAGTATAGTTGGTTGCCCGGCGCGCAAGTGTAAACCTCAATGTACGACCGCTCGCTCAACTGTAGATTCTGCGCAGCCGCAATGGAGGTGGATAATGTCCATATAAGGCTGATTATTAATATTCTTTTCATTCTCAACTTTCAATTTTCAATTGTTTAAATATTTCCGGAATCGATGAAAAACTGTCTTTCAATCGGTTATCAACATCGGAAGGGGCTACCCAAACGGCTTCGGTAATGTCTTCTTCGGTTTGTGGTGTCAACTTTTTGCAACCGCTGCAACGCATTAAATACCAATCAGTTGATTTCAGAATTGGCCGTCCGTCGAGGCGGTAGGTATGGAAGGTGGTGCAGATTGGTTTTTCAATCTCAATACCGCCAATGCCGCACTCTTCAGTCACTTCGCGCACAGCGCACTCTCGGCTCTGCTCACCCGGCTCAATGTGGCCTTTCGGAATATCCCACTTGCCTTGCCGTCTGATGAACAGATAGTTGCCTTCGTCGTTCACAACCAGTCCTCCAGCCGCGCAGCGCACTTCGAACAACGAGCAAAAATCCTTCCAACACAGTTCTTTGTCGTCGCATAAAATCCTGATATGGTGATTGTTGCACTTTTCGACATATCCAAAAAGAAAATCCTTCAGATTTTCGATTCCGCTGTATTTATATATTATTGTAGTTTTGCGATGCATTTCGGGGCTGTCAGTGAAAACCAGCACATTTCCGAAAAAGAAAACTTTATATTTTTGAGACATTATGGAATCAATAAATCAAATTCAACAAAAAGTTGCTTCTTATTTACTGCAAATTAAAGCAATTAAACTGTCTCCGTCAACACCGTTCACGTGGGCGTCGGGACTGAAATCGCCAATCTACTGCGACAACCGCGCAACACTGTCGTACCCTGAGGTGCGCGGCTATATCCGCGACTCGTTTGCCGCTCTTATCCGTCAGAAATATCCTGATGTTGAGGTGATTGCCGGTGTGGCCACGGGAGCAATCGCTCACGGTGTGCTGGTTGCTGAGGCTATGGGGCTGCCGTTTGTGTATGTCCGCAGCGATGCTAAGACTCACGGAATGTGCAACCGCGTTGAGGGTAATCTGCAGGCAGGTCAGAAGGTTGTGGTTGTTGAGGATTTGGTATCGACAGGCGGAAGCAGTCTGGCTGCTGTTGAGGCTTTGCGTGCCGCTGGTGCCGATGTTCTGGGCTTGTACGCTATCTTCACCTACGGCTTCAAACGCGCCACCGATGCCTTTGCCGGTGCAAACTGCAATCTCGACACCTTGAGCAACTACGACGCTCTGCTTGAGCACGCTCTGCAAATCGGCTATATTGCCGACGACCAGCTCGAAGCACTGAAGAAATGGCGTCACGCGCCCGAGGAGTGGGGAAAATAAAGCTGAATAAAATAATACAGATAAACGATGATGTGCCCGGTATAAATCGGGCACTTTTGTTTTCTATAATTCCAATGCTATGTTACTCTTCCGTTCCCACCAGCCAAACTTCGAAAATAAGTGTCGCAAACGGAGGAATAGGGCCTGCCTGTTGGTCGCCATAAGCCAATGCCGACGGGATTATCAGCGTTGCACGGCCGCCTTTACGCATTCGAGCCACGCCCTCCTCAAGACCTTGAATAACTTGCCGTGAGCCAAGACGAAATTTCAGCGGTTCGCGACGCCCATACGATGAGTCGAACACTTGTCCGTTCAGAAATAATCCTTCGTAATGAATGGCAACCATTTTGCCAGGAATTGGTGCCGCACCGGTACCTTTTTCAGTCTCAATAAAATAGAGCCCACTCATTGTCGGTTCTATATCGATTTTATTTTTCCGCAGATACTCGTTGAGCAACTGGTCTTCTTCGCGCTCACCAGCAATTCGAGCGGCTTCGCGGTCTCGTTCAAACTCCTCGAACGGTATCACATCAACCATTCGCACCGAAACCGTCAGCAGGCTGTCGTCCGTTTGCGACGGATTGTTCCTATAGAACTGCGCTTGCATACGAAACACTGCGCTGTCGCCCTTATGCATCATAAGCAAACCCTCCTCAACCGACGGTCGTCCAGAAGGTGCATCTTTAAGTTGCATTTTGAAAAGTGGAGTCTCGTCAACCAACATACCAGCTGAGTTGCGGCAGGTTATACGTATGGCAACAATGTCATTTGGAACTGGTTGTAGCGCATCGTTGTTAACGGTTACTAATTGATATTCAAGGCCTGAACTAGTGGTATTGAACCCATTTGAGCAAGCCGACAAAAGCATTGTCACAAAGGCTGTTACGATTATCAGAGAGTTTCTCATCACAAAGATTGTTTCGACAAAAATAAACGATTTCGATTAGAAATTTTCAACCGAAAAAGCAGAATACACTACCAGCATTCTTAGAACTACCTTAAATTTGCCAACCAATGACAATGCGTGTCAAAATGGTTACAAGCGATATAAATAGTTGGATTTCAAGCGGCAGCGATTTCGTTTTATTCCGATATCCGCAGCAGAAGGATGTGCACGCCGCACTTTCGGATGCAACTATATGCCTTGCGACTGTCGCCGACTTGCGACAAATAACCAAAGGATTTGTTTTTGCTCCATTTGCCGACGGCGAGTTCCCGATTATCGTTTTCAACAATCCGCAAATCGCCACATTCCGTCAACCCGAACGTAAACCCGCACTGACTTCTACCTCATCAACTGAAAGTCCGACAGACACATACTCTGCAGAATTTGGCACATTTCGCGAGGCAGTTCGCAATGGGCAATTCAGCAAACTGGTTCTTGCCAGAACACACATTGCAAGCATTCACTCAAGCGCCACCGACATATTTTTCGATGCGTGCACAGCCTGTCCAAACAGTTTTGTATATCTGTTCACATCGAAGGAAAGCGGTATGTGGCTTGGCGCCACACCCGAAATTCTGATTGAAGGCAACAACCGACAAATGCACACTGTGGCCTTGGCCGGCACAGCAAACGGAAACGTATCCACCCTGCCCGACATCAAGGAATGGGACAGCAAAAACCAAAACGAGCAGAAAATTGTAACCGACTACCTTATTACTCAAATTCAAGCATTTGGAACCGCTAAAAGCATAGTCGGACCTAATACAGTACGCGCTGCACACCTTGTTCACATTAAAACAGATATCTTCTTCGATATCAACGAAAAAGACCTACCGCAATTGATAGCCGCCATACACCCCACTCCCGCTGTTTGCGGACTACCGAAAAACGAAGCTATGCGATTCATCAGCCAGAACGAATCGGCCGGGCGCGAGTACTATGCAGGGTTTCTAGGCTGGTACGACACCAAAGCCGACTCGCATCTATTCGTAAATCTGCGTTGCATGAAATGGGTTGACAACCATATAGTTAAGCTAATGGCTGGCGGAGGTATTTTGCCAGAATCAGAACTTGAAAGCGAATGGAATGAGACTGAGAACAAAATGCGCACACTTCTGAATCTTAACTCTTTCAAATAGTGTTTGCACACAAACGACTCACAATTCTCCTTGCACACAAGCAGGTTGATAAATTTTGGGCAAAAACGGCCGTTTGGGGGTGTTTTTCACGATATGCTGCCGTATATTTGCGGCCGAAACAAAAAGAACAATGACATTCATTTATAACCTGAGTATCAGGGTTTACACATTTTTAATCCGCGTGGTTTCGCCGTTCAACGAGAAGGCGCGGTTTTGGATTCGCGGCCGCAAGGGTTTGCTTAAGCAGATGGCCGCAAAAATCGATGGCA
>JAFZWI010000092.1 GCA_017617355.1 Salinivirgaceae bacterium
CAAAGGCTGCCGTTCCAGATAATCCACAAAATGTAGATTACAAGGACGATGCTGAATTTTATAATGTCTTTCTTCGACGGCTTTTCCATTGCTTATCGTTTTAATATTGAATCAAATACATCTTTCATACTGTAGATGCCTTTTTTGCCGGCCATATATTCGGCTGCAATCACGGCGCCCAAGGCAAATCCCTTGCGGTTGAAAGCCTCGTGGCGGATTGTAATCTCGTCGGCTTCCGAACGGTAGAAAACTTCGTGAGTGCCAGGCACTTCGCCAATGCGTTCCGATGTTATCGGTAATTCATTCGGCTGACAATCAGCGGTTTTTACCCACTTGTCCAAACGTGGATTGATGTTAACAATATCCTCGCCCAAAGTGATAGCTGTGCCGCTTGGCGCATCCAGTTTGTGTATGTGGTGTATCTCGTTCATTCTCACAGAGTAATCGGGGAATCCTGCCATCATTTCGGCCAGTTTGCGGTTCAGTTCGAAGAAGAGGTTCACGCCCAGGCTGAAGTTCGAAGCGTAAAGGAATCCGCCGTTCTGTTTGCGGCATTCTTCCTCAACCATCGGACGTTTGTCGAGCCAGCCAGTGGTGCCAGTAACCACCGGCACGCCAGCCTTGAAGCACTTCATATAGTCGTCGACAGCCGATTCTGGGAAAGTGAACTCAATAGCTACGTCTGCCGTTTTAAACTTTTCGCTTTCAAGGTCTTGCAGGTTGTCCTTGTCGATAGTCAGCACAACATTGTGCCCTCTTTTCACGGCAATGGCCTCAATCTCGTGGCCCATCCGTCCGTATCCGATAATCGCTAATTTCATTCGTTTATGCTTTAATATAAATTTTGTGCAAATGTTTGTCGAATTTCGAAAACAATCAAACGAATACCGAAAAAACTTATTGCGTTTTATTTCTATTTAGTTCGGTCTCATAACAGATATTTCCTACTATCGATATAAACAATCAACGGACTAAAACACAATATGTTGCGTGTTAGTCCGTCAATTGTCAGTTGGCAACACTATTAATGCTGCCGGTAGTTTTTTTTTATTTGTTATCCAGCCAGTTTTTGATAATTGTGCGTCCGTCGGGTGTTAGCACACTCTCAGGATGAAATTGAATGCCGTGGATGTTGAACTCTTTGTGTCTCAGTCCCATAATCTGACCTTCGTCACTCTCGGCTGTAATCTCAAGACAATCAGGCAAACCTTCTTTTGCTACTACCCAGCTGTGATATCGTCCCATTGTTATTCGTTTGGATAAACCATTGAATATGTAGTCGTTACCAAACTGTGTACCTTCGGTTGCAACTCCATGGAACACATCATCCAAATTGATAAGATGTCCGCCAAAAACTTCGCCAATTGCCTGATGTCCAAGGCATACGCCCAATATTGGACGGCGGCCAGCGTAGGTGCGAATAACATCTAACAGTAGTCCGGCTTCCGACGGAATACCTGGTCCGGGACTTAAAATAATGTTGTCGAAATCGGCAAGTTGTTGAAGTTCAAACTGGTCGTTGCGCACAACGCCTACATCGGCGCCAAGGTCGGCCACCATATGAGCCAAATTGTACGTGAACGAGTCGTAATTGTCAATTATTATTGTTTTCATAGTGTTTCTGCAATTTTTATGGCTTTCACCAAAGCTCCTAATTTATTGTTACATTCCTCTAATTCGTATTGGTCGTTGCTTTTTGCCACAACGCCGCTGCCGGCTTGGAACCAGAGTTCGTTGTTGCGGCTTATGAACGTGCGTATCACAATGGCTTGATTAAGGTCGCCATTAAGTCCGATAAAACCGATGCAGCCGCCATACGCACCACGATTGTGAGGTTCTATCTCGCTGATAATCTGCATGGCGCGAACTTTTGGAGCACCGCTGAGCGTTCCGGCAGGGAAGGTGTCGGCGAAGGTTGCTATCTTGTCGGCATCGGCGTTCAGTGTGCCGCTAACACGACTAACCAAATGAATAACATGGCTGTAGAACTGCATGTCTTTGTAGAAATCAACTTTCACATTGTGGCAGTTGCGGCTCAGGTCGTTGCGTGCCAAATCGACAAGCATAACGTGCTCGGCGTTTTCTTTGGCATCGTTGCGCAGAAATTCGGCATTTTTTAGGTCTTGTTCCTGATTGCCAGTGCGTTTGGTCGTTCCTGCAATCGGGTCAATATAGGCTTTGTCACCTTCAATGCGGTTGTGTGTTTCCGGCGAAGAACCGAAAATTCTGAATCCGCCAAAGTCGAAATAGAAAAGATACGGGCTTGGGTTGATGCTTCGTAGTGCGCGGTACAGCTTGAAGTCGTCGCCTTCGTATTTTTGGATGAAACGACGGCTTGGTACAATCTGGAACACATCGCCGCGCAGGCAGTGTTGAATGCAGCGGCGAATGTTGGCCTTGTGCTGTTCGTCGGTAAGTGTCGATGTTGTCGTGCCTACCGGACGGAAATCGTAAGCAACCACATTCTGTCTGTTAATCAACTTTATAAGGTTGTCAATCTCAGCTTCACCGTTCATCGTTATCAGTTGCATAGTGTTGTTGAAATGGTCGAAAACGATGATGTCGCTATACATTATATATAGGATGTCGGGGGCGTCGTTTTTTTCCATTGTGCTGTCTTTCACTTCGATATCCTCGAAATAGCGGACGGCATTGAATGTGGTGTAGCCGTAAAGTCCGCAGAAACGGCTTCCGTCGCCTTCTATTTTAAACCTGTTAATGAACGAGTTAAAGGCTGCGATAACACGTTTTTTCGCTTCGCCTTTTTTTGCTTGTTTGATAACAGTTTTTTCCGACTTGCCGTCCGGGAAATTCATAGTTATCTGGTTATGACCAATTTGTATGCTTGCCATTGGCTTTATTCCAATGAACGACCGGCTGTTTTCATTGCTGTGGTAGTCGGAACTCTCAAGCAATGCCGATTGCGGGTACACATCGCGCAGGCGCATATAAACGCCAACGGGAGTGTATAGGTCGGCAAGCATGTTGCGGCTTGTTGTTTGATATTTAAAAGTTTCCATATTCTTTAGCCATTTGTTTGTTATTCAGATATGTTTGCACGTCTTTGTCGCCGCGTCCGCTGACGGTCAGTACAACAACATCATCGGGTTTGAATGTCAGTTTTTTGAGTGCGGCAATGGCGTGAGCACTTTCTATTGCGGGGATTATGCCTTCCATACGAGTTAGTTCGTAGCCGGCATAAATAGCCTCGTCGTCGTTGATTGCCAATATTTTAGTGCGTCCGCATTGTGCCAGATTGGCGTGCATTGGACCGATGCCCGGATAGTCAAGGCCTGCGCTTATAGTGAACGCTTCTTTGATTTGGCCGTCATCAGTTTGCATCACAAGAGTGCGGGCTCCGTGAATTATGCCTTCGGTTCCGCAGTGCATAGTCGCTGCGGTGTAGTCGGTGTCGATGCCGTGTCCGCCAGCTTCGGCAAGCACAATTTTCACGCGCTCATCGTCAATGTAATGGTAGATTGTTCCGGCGGCATTCGAGCCTCCGCCTACGCAAGCTATAAGATAATCAGGGTAGTTGCGGCCGATTTTCTCGTCAAGCTGTCCTTTCAGTTCTTCCGAAATCACGCTTTGCATTTTTGCAACAATATCGGGGTAGGGATGTGGTCCCATTGTTGAGCCGACAATGTAGAAGGTGTCTTGTGGGTGGCAGCACCAGTCGCGTATGGCCTCGGAGCATGCGTCGCTCAAGGTCATATTGCCAGTGGTTACAGGGTGTACTGTGGCGCCAAGCATCTTCATGCGCTCAACGTTCGTGTGCTGGCGCTCAACATCGGTCTTACCCATAAAAATCTCACACTTCATATTCATCAAGGCGCACACGGTGGCAGTAGCCACACCGTGTTGTCCGGCTCCGGTTTCAGCAATAATGCGGGTTTTACCCATCTTCCGTGCCATTAGAATTTGTCCAATGGTGTTGTTGATTTTGTGAGCGCCGGTGTGGTTCAGGTCTTCGCGTTTCAGATACAGCTTGCAGCCGTATTTCTCGCTCATGCGTTTCGCAAAATATAAAGGCGACGGACGGCCGACATAGTCTTTCAGTAGTTGCCGATATTCGTCCTGAAACTCCTTGCTTTCAATAATCGGCAGGTACGATTGCTGAAGGTCGGTAACGCATTTGTACAGTATTTCAGGAACATACGCGCCACCGAATTTTCCGTAGAATCCTTTATCATCAACAAAATAATTCTTCTTTTCCATTTTAGTCTATGTTAAGTTATTGTTTAATAGCTTGATATAGCGCATCAACCGCATCTTTCGGATTGCCTTTCTCGTTGAGTAGCGATACAAATTTGCTGCCAATGATTGCTCCGGCGGCATATTCCTGCGCGTTTTCAAGTGTTTGCTTGTTGCTGATGCCGAATCCAATCATACGCGGATTTTTCAACTTCATCGCATCTATTCGCTTGAAATACTCAAGTTTAGCATCGCCAAAGCTGTTTTGTGTTCCGGTTATGCTGGCCGAGCTTACCATATAAATGAATCCATCGGTGTGTTCATCGATGAAGCGGATGCGTTCCTCGCTTGTTTCCGGCGTAATCATCATAATGATGCGCAGGTCGTATTTGTCGGCAATCGGTTTAACATCTCGCAGATAGTCGTCGAAAGGTAGGTCTGGAATTATGGCACCGCTTGCTCCGCATTTCACGCAACTTTGGCAGAAACGCTCAATTCCGTAGTGCATTACAACGTTCAGGTAGCCCATCATCACAAGAGGAATACGCACTTTGTCTTTTATCGATTCCAATTGGTCGAAGATTTTTTGCAGCGTTGCGCCGTTTTTCAGAGCAACGGTGCCGGCGCTTTGAATCACAGGACCATCGGCTAGCGGGTCGCTAAAAGGAATTCCCACCTCAATCATGTCGATGCCGTTGTCTTGAAGTGTCAGTATTACATCGGCTGTGCCTTCCAGAGTTGGACAGCCGGCGCAGAAGTACAGCGATAGCAGTTTGCGGTCAGCACATTCACTGAATAGTTTGTTTATTTTATTCATTTTTAAGTTCTTTTATAAATTGTTGTAAAGTATTGATATTCTTTAGTGCCGGACTTGTCTCAAAACGTGAGTTCAGGTCGATGCCGGCGCATCGGTTGTGCGAGTTTACAAAGGCGGAAACCCGCCATGCATCGTCAGGACTTATTCCGCCGCTGAGCAGATACGGGATGTTGCCGTTGTAGCAGTCGAGCACATTCCAATCGAACTGTTGTCCGCTGCCGCCGCCCATTTTGCTTTTAGTGTCGAAAACGAACATATCAATCAGATTTTCATAATCGGCGCATTTTTTTATATCGTTTATATCGCTGATATTTATAGCTTTAAGTATCATCTTGCCATCCATTTCAGGCGATTGTCTGAGTTGGCGGCAAAAGTCTGCCGATTCATTTCCATGCAGTTGCACGCAATTAAGGTTGTATTGTTTTATCCGACTTTCGATGTAGCTGATGTCTGCATTTACAAAAACTCCGACACGTTTTGTAGATGCATTCTTAATTGATTCAGTATCAGTTGGATTGATGCCGCTTGCTTCAACATATCGAGGACTTTTCTCATAGAAAATCAATCCGATGAAGTTGATGCCCAGCGAGCATACATCTTTGACATTTTCGGCATTGCGCATTCCGCAGACTTTTATCAGCATATAGTTAATTTTTAAGCGTTTAACATCGATATGAATTTCGATAGTTCCAATCCCGGATTATCTGCACGCATAAAATGTTCGCCCATCAGAAATCCTCGGAAGCCTGCATTACGAAGCTGCATCACGGTTTCGGGTTTGCTAATTCCGCTTTCGCTCACTTTGCACACACCGTTGGGTAGTTTCTCGGCAAGCCGAAAACTGTTTTCGACATCCGTAACAAACGAACCTAGGTTCCGGTTGTTAATTCCATACATATCCGGTTGTTGTGTGGCATATTCAAAGTCGCGGTTGTTGTGCATTTCAAGCAGAACTTCAAGGCCAAGTTGGTGAGCCGTTTTTTGCAGTTGACGGCATTCGTTCTTGGTCAGGCAAGCGGCAATCAGCAAAACAGCCGATGCTCCGCACAATCGTGCCTGAAAAAGCTGGTATTCGTCAATCACGAAATTCTTATATAATATAGGTATGCTCACTCCCGATTTGCGTGCTTCCGCAATGAATTCGTCTTTGCCGCCAAAGAACTCATAATCAGTAAGAATACTAATTGCCAATGCTCCGTTTTGCATATAGCCGAGCGGAATTTCAGAGGCATTGCCGCTTTCTTTTATCCAGCCTTTGCTGGGCGATTTCCGCTTGAATTCAGCAATTATTCCCGAAGGCGACCCCAGAAGAGCTTCTCGCATCGATTTTGGAGCGTTTTCGCCCGATTCAATCACCGACTCTACCATTTTGTGGATTTTGTCAGTGCTGATAATCGATTTGAATTCAGCTACTTCCGAGCGCTTGTGTGCGACAATTGTTTCTAAAATGTCGGCCATTGGATTACGAGTTTAGTTCTGCAAATTTCTTGAATGTAGCGAGAGCGCGGCCGCTGTCAATTGACTCGCGTGCAATGCTGATGCACTCTTCGATGCTTTTCTGACCTTTCTCGAGAGTCTGAATTCCGAATGCGGCGTTGGCCAGAACGATATTTTTTTGTGCTGGCAGCGCACGGTTCTCAAGAACGGCGTCAAAAATCTCGGCAGCTTCTTCTTCGGTGGCTCCGCCAACAAGCTCTTCAGGCTTTGCAATCTCGAATCCAAGGTCACTTGGCGAGAAGATTCTTTCGTAGTTGTTGGTAGTTACTTTGAAGTCGCTTGTCAGAGAAATTTCATCGTATCCGTCAATGCTGTTCACAATGCCGTAATCGATGCCAATTTTCTGATATACTTGCTTATACAAACGCATTTGGTCAAGATTTGCTACACCCAGCAACTGGCATTTCGGCTGCGACGGGTTTACTATAGGACCCAGCAGGTTGAAGATAGTGGGGAATTGAAGGGCTTTGCGAATTGGGCCTACAAATTTCATCGCTTTGGCGAAAAGTTGTGCGTGCAGATATACGATGCCAGCCTCATTCAGGCTTCGATTCAGCTTGTCGATGTCGTCGGTGAATTTCACGCCGTGATGTTGTATAACATTTGATGCGCCACTTACCGATGTTGCCGCATAGTTGCCGTGTTTTGCTACTTTGTAGCCTGCACCGGCTATTACAAAGCAACTTGTTGTCGAAATGTTGAAGGTGTTTTTGCGGTCGCCGCCAGTGCCGACAACGTCAATGTAGCGGTCGGCCTTCAGGATTGCCGGAACTCCGGTTTCGAGTATTCCGTCGCGGAAGCCAAGAAGCTCGTCAACAGTGACTCCGCGCATCTGTAAGCCTGTAAGCAAGGCGGTTATCTGTTCTGTTGGAAATTCGTTTTGGGTGATTCCAATCAAAATTTGTTTCATTTCCTCACGAGTCAGTTCCTCGTGGTTTAAAATCCGTTGTAGTGTCTCTTTCATTTCCATAATTGTAGAATTTATTGTGTTTAAAAAATCTGTCAAAAAAAAAGGCTTGTCGTGATTGACAAGCCTTTTGTATTCTTTATACACATATAGCGCGGCATCTCACGACTTTTTCAATCTTGAGTTTTGCCACCACCAATATGCGTTAAAAATTTTCATCTATTTGTTTTTGTTTAACGGGTGCAAATATGAATTGAATTTTGTTTGCTTGTATCAAAAAATGCGAAAAAAATATCAAATTTTCATATTGTGTTGTTTATGAGTTATATAGATGATGATTGCTATCGGTGAGAAACCTCGGGAACATTGACATTACGTCCTAAAACTTCGCGCGCTTCACCGGCAAATTCGTGCAGACGACCCCAATTGTTGGATTGTATTGGCGCAATCAATCCAGATTCGGCATCGGCCAACGGCACAATGAAAAACTGACGCTTGCCATTCACCGTCGGGTTATGAACATAGGTCAGCACATAGTCGGCTTCAATCTTCGGTTTTTGTCCGTTACGCTTTGTAAGTTTGATATTTACAATGGCTGCGCCGTCTCGCGGAGCTGTCCGTTGCGCGCTTACAAAATTGCCTAACGAATAAACTAACAATTGGTTGGCGGCAGTGTCCATTTCCATTGGTTGCAGTACATGTGGGTGTGAGCCAATTATGATGTCAACACCTTGTTTTTTAAGCATTTCTGCCAATTGCATTTGCTCCTTGTTGGGCATGGTATCGTACTCAATGCCCCAGTGCATGCAAGCGATAATCAAATCGGGATTCTGCCGTTTTGCATTAGCTATGTCGTTGATAATGTTTTGCTTGACAATTCGATTCACAACGGTTCCCTTCGGTGTTGGCAGTTCGTTGGTTCCGTATGTGTAGTTTACAAAAGCAAGTTTAAGGCCTTTTACATTGTATATCAGCGGATAAGTCTGCCGCCACTCGGCTGAGTCGTGAAACGTGCCAGTGTGCGGAATTTGCAGTGAATCCAGCACATCAAGTGTGCGTACAACTCCGGTTAAACCTCGGTCGCAGGTGTGGTTGTTGGTTGTGAGCATAATGTCGAAGCCGCACTCTTTGACAGCCACAGCCAACTCGTCGGGTGACGAGAACTGCGGATAACCTTTGAACGGCGGTCCGGCAAGCGTAACTTCCAGATTTCCAACCGCTAAATCGGCTTTCTCGATATACGGGCGGATGTAGCGAAAGCAGTCGGTGTAGTCGTAAGTTTTAGTAGACTCGTTGTATGCTGCGGCAATTTGGGCGTCGTGTCCCATAATGTCGCCAGCAAACACTAGTGTTACAACCGAATCGGCGGTTTGTGCGCTTGCCAAACCGTTTGCTGAAAATGCGGCAATAACCAATAAATGTTTAAGTTTCATTGTCTATTTATTGTGGTAAATGTTCAGAAATACAGGCAAATGGTCGCTGTATCCGCCCAAATATTTGTAACCTGCGTAGGTGCGGTAGGGTTTGAATCCTACGCTTGTGTCGTCGGCTTCAAGCAGAAACGGTGCGTTGAAAACAAACGCGTCATCTTTTGTGGTGTTGAGCGGTCCATTGCCGTCGAGTAGTGCCCCCGATATTATCATTTGGTCGAGAATGCCCCAACTGCCATCATATTTGTGTGTGCCATAGCCTTTTACAAACTGCATGTAGTAGGCGAGGTTGTATAGTTTCGATTGCTCGATTTTTGAAAAATCGGTTTGTGCCTGCAACTCGACGCATACGCTGTTGTTGTCAGGATAATCGTTAAGGTCGCCCATAATGATAATGGCAGCGCGTTTATTTTCATTAAAAAGAGAATCAACTTTCGACCGGACTATTTTTGCCACATCGCGGCGAAGTTCGTCGGTTTCAGTCTGTCCGCCCCAGCGTGAGGGCCAGTGGTTTACAAAGACATGGATTGTATCACCATTGACAGTTGTTCCTGAAGCCATTATGATGTCGCGAGTTCCACGTCCGTTTTTCTGCACAAATACAGGTATATAGCATACTCTGAACGGATTGAACCGTTTTGGTTGATAGAGTAGGGCTACATCTATTCCGCGGCTGTCAGGCGACTCTTTGTGCAGAAAACTGTATCCGAAGCGGCGCAGGTTTGAGCCGTTTACCAGACTTTCAATCACTCCGCGTGACTCAACCTCACAAAGCCCGACAATATCGGGTGGTGTCCAGCCTCCAACGGCGGTTATCACCTTGCTGATTTGTGCCCTTTTTGTGTAGAATCGTTGTTTTGTCCAATGTTTTTCGCCGTCAGGAGTAAACTCATCATCGTTTTTCTGAGGGTCGTCTTCAACATCGAAATAATTCTCACAGTTGTAGAACATCACACGCAGATAACGCTCTTTTTCAACGGCTTGGCGCAAGTCGTCGGGCAGTTCTCCGCTTTGGGGGAACGCCTGGCACCACATCAGTGTCAAGAAAGCGAATGCGAGGATGTGTTTCATTGTTCAAATCTTTCGTAAGCACCCAAATCAGGCAGACTGTCACGTTCGTTGCCGTCTAAATCAATCGGGAAATCAATCAGATAGGCCGGATTTCCACAGTCTTTTGCCGCCGACAGCGTGTCGAGCCTGTAGTCGCCTTCCGCCGCATTGACAAAGCGGGGGAGGGCTGTCGGGTCGGTAATCACATTGCGATAAACGCTCGTGTCGCTCACATTAACCCTTCCACCGACCTTCAGCATGCAGTTGTCGAATTTGTATTTGAAGCTTATGTCTTTGTCTTTTAACAGATTTACATCAAACTCATCGGCAAGTGAGCCGCTGATGATACTGTTTGCGAACAGGGCGTTAAAATCGTAGACGTTTGTCGTGTCTTTCGAAACATAATAATTGTTGAAGACAAGCGATTGTGAGGTATGGCTGCCGTAGTTGGCAAGCGTGGTGTGCACAAACTCGTAGTTGCCGCCAATCAGCAGCGCAGCTAGATAATAGCCGCAATTTGAAACTACCGTATTATAAACCTGCAAGTTAGCGTTTTGCGCGTAGATGCCGGAAATGGCCATGTTCTCGATTATCGTGTTCGATATTTTCAATGACACTTCGCCTTCGTTATGATTGTCAATCTGGATGCCTTTTGTGCCGTTTCTGATAATCGCATAATCGATTGTGTTTCCGCTGCTTCCGGTCAAAATATGCACATTGCCGAAATAATACATCAAGTCGCCCACATAGTACGAGGCGCCCCATTGTCCAGGTCTTTTGGCGTAATACTCCTCAAGCCTGTCGCCTTGGAAAACAACAGGCGCCTCTGCAGTTCCGTTCACATGCAGTTGGCCTTTAACCAGCAGGCTCGAGTTGCTGTGGAAATAAATTCTTGCGCCAGCGTCGATGTTGAGGGTGCAGAGAGAATCCACAAGTATCGAATTATAAATAAGATACGGTTTGTCGGCAGTCCAATGTTCGTTGCCGATTATTGAGTCGTTGTAGAAAACCATGTCCTGACCAAAAGCTTCAAGTTTCACATTTTGCTTGTTGCCGTTTGTCGTAAACGACACTGAATCAAGGATAAGAACCGGAGCATTGTTGCTTTGAGGGTCAACAGTTACTTCGACAAAGATATATGCACTGTCTTTGCCTCTTATTTCCAAATTGTTATAGGAGTTGGTGGCAACTCCGTCGATGTTCAGCCTGAAATGTCTGTTTGGCACTGATACCGATGTCCGCACGGCGTCTTTGTTATTGTTGTAAACCATAAAATGCCGGGTGGCGGAGCCTATGGAGGTAAAAACAGTGTCAAATTTCAGTGTATCAGCCGAAAACGACAGCACCGCGTCTGACGAGTTTGTGAATCGTTCCTCATCGTAACACGATTGCAACACCAGCGCGCACAACAGAGAACAGTACAGAAAGCAAGATTTCATCAGCAGAATTTTACCTGCTTCATTCTGCATCTTCTTCGATATTCTGAATGAAGGCTGTGTAAGTGTACTCGGTTTGAACTTTTGCTCCGGCAAGCATTATTATGACACGCTTCTCGCTGCCGTCTTTCGCCAAAATCTTCTCCTCCTTGCGGATGCCGACGACTTTGCGTTTGTCGGGGTGAAGCAGGTTGACCATAAACTCGTCGGGGTCGTCTTGGTTGTACTTGCGGAACAGCATTTTGATGTTCTTGCCAAGAACCTCCTGACGCATATAGCCCCAAAGCGTTTCTGACGCGCGGTTGAAGAACTCGACATCGCCAGCTTGATTGATTGTGACAATGGCGTCGTGAGCGCCTTCCAAAGTCTTCTCGTTGCGAACTTTTATCTTCTCAACTTCTTGGAATTGAGCCTTAATCTCGCGGCGTGCTTCGGCAAGTTTCTCTTGCAATTCGGCCTCGTTGGCTTTCAACTCTGATTCTTGTTGTTTAAGCAGTTCGCTCTGTTGCTTGGTCAGCAGCTCCATGTTCTTCTGTTCGGTTATGTCGTGAGCAATCGAAATCACTTTCGAAATCTCATCATACATATTATATACAGGAGTATAGGTGACATCGAACCATTTCACATCGCCGTTTTTGGCAACCACTTTCGCCGGTCCTTGGTAGGTTTGGCCGGTTATGATGTTGTTCCAAACCGATTCGAAGTCGTTTTGCTCGTCTTCGCCCATAAAGTTGAAAACGCTGTAGTCCTTCAGTTCCTCAGAGCTGTAACCCATAATGTCGATAAACTTCTGGTTGCAGTTCACCATGCGTCCGCTCGGCATATACTCAACCTTGATGCTCGACTCGTTGATAGCCTTGATTTGGCTCTCATAATCAAGATGTTGCTCTTGTTGTTGTGTTGTGTCGATACCAAGGAACAGAATCTTTTCGACATTTTGCATGCTGTTGCGCACGCAGGTGTAAGTCGATATTGTCCAGATGTCTTTTCCGTTTTTGGCAAGCAGTTTCATATAGCCTTCGTAGTGCTTGCCGCCTCGAGCCAGCGAATCCCAAATCTCGTTGAATTGGCGTTTGTCTTTCTCGCTGATAAACATTGAGATATGATGTCCCTCCACTTCGGAATTGGCTGAGTAGCCAAGCTTCCGCAGGAATTTTGTGTTTGCGTATAGCAGCACACCGTTTAGGTCGAACTCGGCGTGGATAAGCGTGTGGTTGACGGAATTTGTGAAGCTCATAAACTCCTCTGTTTGTTTCGAAGCCTCTTCCTGAGTAGCCTGCAACTCCTCCATGTTCTGACGCATTTCCTCCTCTTGTTGCGACAATTGGTCGGCTTGCTCCTGCGAATCGGCCAGCAACTTGGTGGTTTTGATGTTGGTTTTTACAGTCGAAATGGTGGTTGCAATACTTTCAGCAACTTTTTCAACAAATGCTATAACATGGTCGGCAAACGGGTGGAACGATGACAGTTCAAGCACTCCGTGCACCTCATCGTTCACCTTCAAAGGAACAATCAACAGTACGCGAGGGTTGGCTTCGCCTAATCCCGAGGTAATCTCAATATATTCCTCTGGAACCTCGTCAAGATAGATTGTGTTTTTCTCGTAAGCCGCGCGGCCAATCAAACCTTCCGACAGCTCGACGCGTTTTTGGCTGAATTTCTTGCGGCCATAAGCGAAATGTGCAATCAGCTCAAAATGAGCGTCTTCAGCCAATTCGTCATTCAAAATGAAAAATCCGCCCTGCACGGCGTTGATATATTCGCTCAATCGGCTTATAACCTCAAATGCGAGTTTGTTGATATCGTCGTTGTTGTTGCGCAGAATCTCGCCAAACGTTGCCAGACCGGTTGCGCTCCAGTTGCGTTGCTCGTCTTCCTCTTTGCGCTTGAGCTCTTCTTCTTTGTTATGTTGCAGATTGTCACGTAGTTCAATCATGATATTTCCAAGCGCGTTACCTTTTTCCGGTTCATATTCGCTTGTCAGGTTGCCTTTCGACAATTCCTCGGCAAAGTTCAGAAGTTTCTTCTGTGTGTTATCCTTATATGTCTGAAGGTCATACAGTTTCTCGGCAACTTTGTATGTCTGCTTGCCAAACCACCAACCCACAATCAATGCCACAATAGGAATGGCGATTATAACATACATGTGCGGAAGTTTCGCTATCAGACTGCCTACATTTTCAAATGTGAATATCAAACCATTCTCATTCAATTCGATAAAGAATATCAGTATTGCAAGAATAATGCCTGCTAAACAAGCCCATAACGAGTATTCAAAAACAGTGTTTCTGATGTTTTTCTTTTCTGAATTTTTTTTCATATCACGTATTTGTTTCTATCGATAAATATAAACGTTCAAATATAATAATTTATCAATAGTCGCTTCAGAAAAGTTGAGGCTAAGTCAAGCAATTTCGGCATAAATCGCAACTGATTGATTGTTGAAGTTTTACATATCCCACTGACGCACATATATAGAAAAAGCCTTACCACATAAGGTGATAAGGCTTTGATTGTAGTTAAAAGAATCCTATTTTATAACGATAAATTCCGTGCGTCGGTTCTTTTCGCGGTCTTCGCTGATAGGTTCAGAGCTTCCTTTACCCTCGCTTTGCAGTCTGTCGGCTGAGATTCCCAACGAAATCAGATAATCGACAGCCACCTTGGCGCGTTCCTCCGACAGTTTCTGGTTGAACTTCTGCGTTCCGTCCGACGATGCGTGTCCGACAATTTTCAGTCCTACTTCCGGATGCTTCTTCATCATCTCGGCCAGTTCCTGTAGCACAAGTTTAGACGATTCGGTCAAGTCGGCCTTTGCGGCAACGAACTGAGCCGCATTGAACTTCGTCTTTATTGCTTCAACAGTGTCAGCAACAGCTGTGGTGTCAGCAACAACGGTTTCTTCCGGCTCGGGAGCAACTGGTTGTGGCTCAGTTTGTTTCGAGCATCCGCGGATGAGCAGTATCAACAGCAGAATCAGTATTATTAGTAGCAACAAAATCCACCAAATGGCGCGTTTTTTCTTTTTCTCGTTATTTTGTTGTTCTTCAGCGGCCTTCTCGTCATCAGTTTTAGCGTCCGATTCGGTGTTTTCAGCGGCAGGTTCGGTAGCTGCATCATTAGCCTGAGCATCAGAGCTTTCGTTTTTCTCGTCGGTGCTGTCGGCAGCAGCATCGGTTTCGGCGGCAACAGCGCCAGCTGCTGCATCTGCATCTTCGTCATACTCAAGCGTGAATCCGCCTTTTTTAAAGTACTCGTTGTCCTTGTAGTCGGCCACTATAATATTGTATTGCTTGGCCCATTCCACCATTTTGTCGAAATCGGCTTTCTGCCACAGCTCAAGCATGGCCACCTTCCGGCCGTCTTTAAGCGTTATCACTTCGTCTTCTTTTTCGAAGAAGAACATCTCGTAAGTGGAGTTGCCGGTGCCGCTTTTGAATTTTTCGGCATCGTTGATGTCCACAAAAATTGTCTCACTTCTGTTCGATGAGTTCAAATCACCCGGAAACGCTTGGTTTAGTTCCTCAAGAGTGGCGTCGGGGTGCATGACTAAATAGGCATTTGCAATGCCCAAAACTGTACGGCTCTGACCGGTTCCGTAAACTTTAACTTCGCTTGGCATAATTGTTTAGTGTTTAAAAGATAAATCCGTTATATAGTTGACCTTTAAAAGGTTCGCTTCAAGCAATGTTTTGTCAGTTTGCATGGCCTTTGCCGCTATTTGCGTTGTTGTGCAACTAATATGCCACCCTTTGCGTTATAAAATTATAACACAATTCGGCAAAATAACACACTGATTTTATTGAAATTGGACATAAAAAAACATAAGCAAACGCAGATTATAGGGTACAAAAAAAGCCTTGGGGATTACCCAAGGCTCAGTTTTAAATTCAAAAAAACTAATTATTTCTTAACATTAGCTTTTACCTTGTCAACAAACTCTGCAGTTGGTTTGAACGAAGGAATGTAATGCTCTGGAACGATGATAGTTGTGTTCTTTGTGATGTTGCGGGCAGTCTTTTTAGCTCTTTTCTTTACGGCGAAGGTTCCGAAACCTCTAAGATAAACATTGTCACCTTTTTCAAGAGAAGCTTTTACGCTGTCCATGAAAGATTCTACTGCTTTCAAAACTGTCACTTTCTCAATTCCAGTGTTTTTTGAAATCTCATTAACTAAATCTGCTTTTGTCATAATAAAAATATTTTAATTATCAGTTATTTGTATTTATTGTGTACGGCAAATATATAATATTCAGCAATGAAACAACAAATAATTTCGAAAAAATAAAAAATTAAATTTTAGGGTAGGGTGGTACAACTTTTGAAATTATTTTGTATAGGCATACAACATAGCTTTCTTGTTGATAATGTTGCCTAAAACCGCATGAATATTGGTTTTGTGTAAAGTGCACAGCAGAATTGTCTTTTGCCGAAATCACTTTCTCGTAAGTGGTTGGAAACAAAAAAGGTGAATTTTGAAATCCACCTTTTAATATTCATCTTCATTAAAAAAGAAGTCCTCTTTGCTTGGGTAATCGGGCCAGATATCCTCGATGGTGTCGTAAATATCGCCGTCGTCTTCCATTTCTTGCAAATTCTCAACAACTTCCATAGGGGCGCCTGAACGAATTGCGTAATCAATCAATTCTTCCTTTGTTGCCGGCCATGGTGCGTCTTCCAACTTCGAAGCTAATTCAAGTGTCCAGTACATATATAGTAGGTTTTAAAATTTCGCGCAAATATGAAAAAAATATCTATTATGTATCATCCAGCGTTAATAAAAATGAAAATAATATATAATGTGCTAATTATCAATCTTTTGTAATATGGAAATTGCGGTGATGCTGGGCTTTTAGTATCGCAGGCAGATGGTTTGTCGCGATAGTTGGCTGCGGAAAAATACCACGCCCATAGTGTAAAAATCGAGTGTTAAAGTTACCCGCTCATTCTCGGCAATCTTGCGCCATGCAGATTCCATTCCTGCGTCTTTGTGGATGTCATCTATGACAAAAATGGTGTTATTGTCCGCATATGGCAGACACTGAGTAAAATAGTCGATTGTGGGTTGGTAGCTGTGGTTGCCGTCGATAAAAAGTAAGTCGATAGTGTGCATATCGGCCAGGACTTTTGGCAGAGCGTTCTCGAAGCGGTCGTTAATGATGTTTATGTTATTGATACCCAAATTGTTGAAGGCGCTATTGGCCATTTGCGAAAGCGTGGGGCAGCCTTCGATTGTTACAAGTCGTTCACAACTGCCCGAATGGGCTAAATAGAGTGTTCCTAACCCAAGATTGGTGCCCAATTCAAGAATGTTGCGGCACTGCATAGCTGTAGCAAGGTTGCAGAGCAGCCGTCCGTCGCGGGGCGATGTTGAACTATGGCGGGCAATGTCGCGCACTCGGCGTGTGTTGCCTGATGCAAACCGGCTGCCGGTTCCGTAATCGGTAATGTTAACCAATGTTTTGTCTGCAAGGAGTTGCTTGCGGTAGTGTTCAACTTCCGATACCCAATCATCCGTGATGCGGTTGTATAGATTGTTGGTAATCAGCGAGTATAGGAATGGCGAGTGAATGCGGTGCCCTTGACGGTCTCGCGCGTGCATTCGCCATTGTATGTAGCTCAATATGTTGTGAACGGTGAACATCGGCCGCAAAAATACTATCGACAACAACAAAATGATGGTATTTTTGCCAAAAATTTGAACAATGAACAAGACAAACGCCGCGCGTATTTTGGATTCGGCAGGTATCAGCTATAGTCTGACAGAGTATGAGGTTGACGAGTCGGATTTGAGCGCCATTCACGTTGCCGCGCAGTTGGGGCAGGATGTGGGGCAGGTTTTCAAGACATTGGTGCTGCGCGGCGACAAGAACGGACTGTTTGTGTGTGTTATTCCGGGTGCCGATGAAGTCGATTTGAAGAAGGCTGCCAAGGCATCGGGCAATAAAAGCGCAGAAATGATTCACGTGAAGGAACTTCAGCCGCTTACGGGCTACATTCGCGGTGGTTGTTCGCCTATCGGTATGAAAAAGAAATATCCAACTTACCTTGACGAGCAGTGCATTCTCTACGAAGAAATCTACATTAGTGCCGGCATCCGCGGAATGCAAATCAAACTTGCGCCTGACGATTTGGTGAAAGTTACGGGATGCGAGATTTGTGAGTTGACAACTTAATGCTTCTAAAATGACATTATTATATAGTGTAACCCGATTATACCATTCTGTTTGCGCTATGATTTCCGTCATTTATGATTAGTTTTGCCTATATGAAACAAATAATCGCCACCATAAGGCTTATTTTGGTAGTGATAGCATCGCTGATATTCTTGCTTGTCGGCTTGATACTACTTGTAATATGTTTGGGCAGCGCGCGCATCAGCCGATTCATCACCAAAAATTGGGCGCGAACTTGCCTTATAATTCTCAACGTCAAAGTAAACTTTTCGGGACAGATACCGTCGCAGAGGGTGATTTTGATGGCAAATCATCGCAGCTACGTTGATATTTTCCTTACATTCTCGCGATATCCGGCTTCGATAGTGGCCAAGAAGGAACTGGGCCGCTGGCCGATAATAGGTTGGAGCGTGCGTCTGGCACGGATGATTCTGGTTGACCGCAGCAGCAAAAGCAGCCTGATTGCCACAATGCGTGCTATCAAGGCCGAGATTGACAAAGGAGGCAGCGTGATTTTGTTCCCCGAAGGTGGTATAAAAGACGAAAAGCTGACCGCACCGTTCAAGCACGGCTCATTTAAGATTGCACAGCAAACTGGCACCCCCGTTGTTCCGGCCGCCATATTCTATCACGACCCTAATATGGTTTGGGGCGACGAATCGTTTCTGACCAATTTCTACCGTCAGATGGGCAAGTGGCGCACCGATGTCGATTTTTGGATAGGCGAGCCGATAAAAGCCGATTCTGACGCGGAGTTAATGGATGCTGTCAAAGAGGCTATCGATTTGAAACTGAAGAAGTTTAATGGCGAGTAAAGCATAATAATGTCAAAATACAAATCAGTGTTCTATTAATCAGTTAATCAATAAATTATGATTGTTACAACCACACACACCGTTCCCAATCGGGAGATTGAGCAGATTTTGGGAATCGCTCGCGGAAGCACCGTTCGCGCCAAACATATTGGCAACGATTTTATGGCAGGCCTCAAGAACATTGTAGGCGGCGAGATTGAGGAGTACACTCGTCTTCAGGCCGATTCGCGTGAGCAGGCAATGCAGCGTATGATTAAAGATGCAGAGCGTTTGGGCGCCGACGCCATTGTCGGAATGGCTTTCGCCACTTCGGTAATTACCCAAGGCGCAGCCGAAATTTTGGCTTACGGAACAGCAGTAAAACTCAGGTAATATGATAATTGGAATATTATACGGCATTGTTTGGGCGGTTTCTATTGTTATCATTATCGGCTTGATTATTCGCCGTATCAGGATTAAAAAAGAAGAGGATTTCGAGAAACGCAATGATTAAAGTATCAATAAGTCAGGAACTTAAAACGGCCAATCCGGGAATGGCATTTGGCGTGATGGAATGCCGCGTGCAAAACACGGCGTTCAGCGATGATTTATGGCGCGAGATTGCCGCCCTGACCGCTGAAATCCGCAACACTCTGACGTTCGACAGCATAAAGGAGCAGCCGCAGATTGCCGCCACGCGCCGGATGTACACCGTTTGCGGCAAGGACCCGAGCCGCTACCGCCCCAGCGCCGAGGCTCTGATGCGCCGCATTGTCAAGGGCAACGACCTGTACCAAATAAACACTATGGTGGATTTGGTGAACCTTGTGTCGATGCGCTATGGCTACTCAATCGGCGGTTTCGATGCCGACAAGGTTGAGGGTGATGTTGTGGCCGGAATCGGACGTGAAGGCGAGCCCTACAACGGCATTGGCCGCGGACCGCTCAACATTGCCGGTCTGCCAGTGCTGCG
>JAFZWI010000093.1 GCA_017617355.1 Salinivirgaceae bacterium
CCTACTTTTATGCACTTTTTTAAACATCAATTAAACGCTATTAAAAATGTTCGGAATTTCTGACCCCGGTATTTGGATTGTCTATCTGCTTTCGATTTTATGCGTGATTGGCTCAATCATTTTCGGCATAAAATATTGGAATAAAGAAGACGAAGCGGATAACGCATAATTTTAATTATCAATTCATTAGAGATGGAAAATTTTTCAATGTACTTGATTGTGATGGTTTATTTCCTGGCCATCGCATTCCTGGGATTTTTGGGCTACAAAAAGACTAAAAACTCAAAAGACTTTTTGATTGGCGGCGGCGAGATGAACCCGATTGTGATGTCGCTCTCGTACGGCGCAACGTTCATATCCGCTTCAGCCATAGTTGGTTTCGGCGGTGTGGCTGCCACATTCGGTATGGGCATTCAGTGGCTTATGTTCCTGAATATGTTTGTGGGCGTGGTCATCGCCTTCATCATCTTCGGACGGCCGACACGGCGCATTGGTGCCAAACTGCACGCCACATCGTTCGCTCACTTCCTTGGCGCTTACTACAACTCAAAGAGAATCAGGGTGTTTGCGGCAACAGTCATCTTCCTTTGTATGCCGCTCTACGCCGCAGCCGTTCTTCGTGGCGGTGTGTTCTGTATGCAAGAAGTTTTCGGCATCAGTTTCGACCTTTCGCTGCTGATTTTCACCGTGATAGTTGCATCGTATGTGATGGCAGGCGGTATGAAGGGCGTTATGTACACCGATGCCCTGCAGGCTGTGATAATGTTCGTTTGTATGGGCGTTCTGGTGTTCGGCGTTTACAAGGCTCTGGGAATGGGCTTTGGCGAAGCCAACCGCGCTCTTGAAGGCATTTCGGACCAAGTGCCCGATAAACTGGCCGCCGTTGGTCACCAAGGCTGGACGGCAATGCCGCGTTTCGGGTCGCAACAGTGGTTCACGCTCGTAACTTCGATGATTATGGGTGTGGGAATCGGCTGTCTGGCGCAACCGCAGTTGGTTGTCCGCTTTATGACCGTGAACAGCACCAAGAAACTGAATCAGGGTGTGGCCATCGGCTGCGTGTTCCTGATTATCACCGTGGGCGTTATCTATCACGTTGGCGCTCTGTCGAACCTTTATTTCTTCCAAAACGATGGCAAGATTGCCGCCGCAATGGTTGACGCATCCGACAAAATCATTCCTTATTTTATCGGCCGTGTGATGCCGATCTGGTTTGTGACAATCTTTATGCTCTGCATTTTGTCGGCAAGTATGTCCACTTTGAGCGCGCAGTTCCACACGATGGGCGCAGCCGCTGGCGGCGACATCTACGGCACCTACATCAACTCGGGCCGCCGTCTGAACCGTGAGCACAAAGACCGTATGACTATTATGGTTCGTTTGGCTGTATTGGTTTCGATATTAATTAGTTACGTTATATGCTTTGTTCTTGGCGAGCACAGCGATTCACCTGTCATCGCCATCAGCACATCGCTCTTTATGGGCATCTGCGCTTCGGCATTCCTGCCATCGTATTTCTGCGCTCTGTACTGGAAACGAGTTACAAAGCAAGGCGCTTTCGCAAGTATGATTGTGGGTGTGGTGGTAACCATTCTGCTACTGCTGTTCATTCACGCCAAAGAAGCCACGGCGCTTGGCGTCTGCAAGGCTCTGTTCGGCACCGATGTGCTCATCACCGACGGTATGATGAAATTCATCGACCCAATCATGTTCGCATTCCCGCTTTCGTGTATCACAATTGTGGTTGTTAGTCTGCTGACAGGGAAGAAGAAAAAGAAGATTGCAGAATAATAAACTGGCAGTTAATCTGAGATTTACATAAGATTCCAACAATTCCGAAATTCGGGGTTGCTGGATTTTTTTGTGTTAATGACTCGTCTTGCATAAATTAATGCTTTTTCTACTTTTGCGCCCTGAAAAGAATGGGGTGCCGCAAGGCTGAGATTATACCCTTTGAACCTGATACGGGTAATGCCGGCGTAGGGAAAAGGCTTTGTTTCCGACAAAAGCCGCAGTATAATTCTTTCATTACCCCCATTTCAATCTTTTTTAGGTGGGTTCTATGAATTCATTTCGAGAGTTTTTGAGATTTATGTCGAGCAGATTGGCGGCTTGAATGAAGGAGCGATGCGGGCATCGTGACTGAATGAAAGTTGACAAGATGCCGATAGAAAGCCAAAAACGCCGAAAAATTTGTCAGAAACCACAATGTTTTTTTAAAAATGGTGAATTCTTAGAACTCACCGCAATAACAATTTAAAATCTAAAAAGATGAAAAGGGATTTTCTGACAACAGCAGCCATCACTCTTACGGCGTTTTGCGCAATGGCAGAGGAAGTTACGCCAACTGACACGGTGATTACCGCCGAACAGTTGCAAGAGGTGGTTGTGAACGGCGTGAGGGCGCCGAAAAACGCACCGTATGCGGTGTCGAACATCAAAAAACAACAATTGAGCGAGTTTTCGAAGACGGGACGCGAACTGCCGTTCCTGTTCTCACAGACACCTGGCGTTGTGGCTTGGGGCGAAAACGGTCTCGGAACGGGCACAACCTATATGCGCATTCGCGGTGCGGGCGACTCGCGCATCAATGTCACTATCGACGGCGTGCCACTCAACTCGCCTGAGGACCAATGCGTTTTCTGGGCCAATATGAACTCGTACGGCTCGCTGCTCGGCAGTGTGCAGATTCAGCGCGGCGTGGGTTCGTCCACTAACGGTGACGGCGCATTTGGCGGCACCGTGGCTCTTTCTTCGGCCGCGCCTTCGGTGGTGCCAACGGCTGAAGTGTCGGTGTCATACGGCTCGTACAACACTCTCAACTTCGGCGGAAAGGCTTCTACAGGCTTGTTGTTCAATAGGCTGATAATCGATGGTGCATACCACGAAACGCACACTAACGGCTACATTAACGGCACTGACGCCCGCAGCGGCAGTTACTACGGCGGTCTGACCTGGCAGACTGGCAATCTGCAAATCAGATACAAAAACATCGGTAACTTTGAGAAGACGGGTCAGGCTTGGAACGGCGTGACGGCTGGCGACAACGATATGAGCCTGATGGATGGCACTTACGGCACGAAAACTGGCATCAAGACTTATAAAGATATGTACGATGCTGGCCTTGGCCGATACAACTCGCTCTACGAGACTCTGGTTTACGCCGAAGACGGCAGTTTCGCCAAAGATGCTGACGGGAAATATGTTACGGCCCGTTATCAAATGGCCGACGGCAGTTACTGGGACCGCACAACCGACAATTTCTGGCAAGACCACAACATTCTGTCAGCGGCTTGGCAAATCAACGACAAACTGGCCACAACCGCTTCATTGCATTACACTTACGGCTACGGATATTACGAGGAATTCCGCCCGAACAACAAACTCAAGAAATTCGGCTTGACCGCGAAAGATGCCGAAGGCAACAGCATCAAGAAAACCGATTTTGTGCGCAAGAAAGGCTTGTCGCAAAACACATACGGTATTGTTTGGAACTTGAACTACACCAACGAGTTAACGGATATTATCGGCGGTCTGTCGGTGCAGAATTTCGATGGCAATCACTTCGGCTATCTGACTTACGCAAAAGACGCAACAGTGAGTCAGAAAATTCTGTCTGATGGTGACTATAAATATTACGATTCGGACGCTAACAAGTTCGACGGCAGCGCTTTCGCGAAAGCGACAATTCACCTGACCGAGCAATTCGACGTGTTTGCCGATGTGCAGTTCCGTCACGTGGGCTACACTACCGACGGCATCAACGATAAGTTTTACGACGACGAGAGCGGTTACTACAACCAACGGCTCGACATCGATGAGAAATACAATTTCCTAAACCCGAAGGCTGGATTGAGTTACACTGTCGGAAGCAATCGCTTGTACGCTTCGGTGGCCGTGAGTCATCGCGAGCCTGAACGCAACAACTTCACCGACAACGGCAACTATCCCGCCCCGAAAGCCGAGCGCCTGACCGACATTGAGGGCGGCTACCAATTCAGCGGCAAGACCTTCCGCGCTGGCGTCAACCTTTATTATATGGACTACACCGACCAATTTGTGCAGACAGGCGAGCAGAGCGACATCGGCGAGAAACTGACCACCAACATCAAGGACTCATATCGCGCTGGCGCCGAACTGCAAGCCGCTCTTGACATCACCGAATGGCTCACTGTCGAGGGTAACGCTGCGTTGAGTATCAACAAAATAAAAGACTTCGACGAGTATGTTGAGAATTGGGACGACAGGGAAGGCAATACCGATGCCAACGGCAACGCCTACGATGGCGACGGCTTTGACATTATCCACTACGACAATTCAACGCTGGCATTCTCGCCGTCGGCAATACTGAATGGTTTTGTGACCGTCCACCACAAAGGCTGGCAGGCCGTTTGGCACACCAACTACGTGAGCCGCCAATATCTCGACAACACTGAAAACACCGACCGCTCGCTGCCGTCGTACTGCGTTTCGGCTGTCAATTTGAGTTACACGCTTAAGCCGAAGGCAGTTGTGAAAGAGGCGATTTTCGGTCTGAATTTCAATAACTTGTTCAATGCCCACTATGCCGCCAACGGTTGGGGTTACTCGGCCAACTATGAAAGCGGCGGTCACCCGAACGATAACCGCTACTATCAAATCGGCTTTATCCCGATGGCAGGCTTCACAATGATGGGAAGCGTGACGGTGAGGTTTTGATGAAATTGGCATAAAACAAAAAAGGCGGCCTTACGGTCGCCTTTTTTTGTTTCTGAAATAATATCCAATCATATTTATTATTTCAACTCAAACTTCACTTTTCCCTTAACATCGGTCGCCGATGTGCCGATGATTGCTTCAAATGCGCCCGGCTCGGCTTCCCATTGGTTTTTTGCATCGTTGTAGAATTCAAGGGCGCGGCGGTCTATGGTGAATTCAACAGTTTTTGTCTCGCCTGGGTTGAGTTGGACCTTCTTGAATCCTTTTAGTTCCTTTGCGGGGCGCGGCAGGCTTGACTTTAGGTCGGCAATGTAGAGTTGAACAACCTCAGCGCCGGCACGTTTACCTGTGTTGGTAACGTCGATTTTCAGTATTACGCTGCCGTCGGGCGTCATTGTGGTTTGGCTCAGCTGTGGCTTGCCGAATCCAAAAGTGGTATACGACAGTCCGTAGCCGAATGGGAACAATGGTTTGATGTTCTTGGTATCGAACCAGCGGTAACCCACCAGAATGTCCTCTTTGTACTCAACATCGACGACTTTGAAGCTCGGCTTGCCAACATATTCGCCAACAGAGTGTGCGCCCACATCCTCAAGCCGTGCGGGGAAGGTGAGCGGCAGCTTGCCCGATGGGTTTACATCGCCAGAGAGCACGTCGGCAATGGCGTTGCCGGCCTCAGAGCCAATGAACCAAGCCTGAATAACGGCCGGTACGGTGTTGAGCCATGGCATTGTAACTGGCGAGCCGGTTATGTTCACAAAAATCAGATTAGGATTCACCTTTACAATCTCGCTCACCACATTGTTCTGATTATAAGGCAGTTCGAGCGATGTACGGTCGGTGCCCTCACAGTCTTGACCATTGCTCTTGTTCATTCCGCCTACAAATATCACATAATCAACATCTTTGGCCATGCGTACAGCCTCGTCGGTCAGCTCTTGCGCTGAGCGGTGGTCGGCAAGTTTCTGCCCAGTGTCGATGCCGTCGAATGTTGTCGTCGTGTCGCCTACGTAGCCGCGTGCAAATGTCACGTTTTCAGCGCCAAAGCGGTTGCGCAGACCGTCGAGTGGCAACAGTTCGCGTTGCACTTTGAGCGATGTTGAGCCACCACCGAGTGTTAGCATCTTTATCGCGTTCTCGCCAACGACAAGTATTTTCGGATTCTTGCTTGCGTCGATTGGCAGAATGTTGCGGTCGTTTTTAAGAAGGACGATGCCCTCGTTGGCAATCTGACGTGCTGCGGCATAATGCTCGTCGGAGCAAAGCGCCCCCCAGCGTGCCTGTCCCGACATCGATGTACGGAAAATCAGCCTCAACACGCGGCGAACCTTGTCATCGAGTTCGGTTGTGGTGTATTTGCCGCTTTTGATGCCCTCAAGATAAGGCTGGGCAAGGAAATAGTTGTCGTATGAGTTGCTGCGTCCCCATGTACGGCCGCCAGTCCAGGTTCCGAACTCAAGGTCGAGGCCGTTGACTACGGCTTCATCGGTGCTGTGGCAGCCGCCCCAGTCGGAGATTACCACGCCGTCGAACTTCCAATCGCCTTTCAGAATGTCGATGAGCAGCCGCTTGTTGTGGCAGCAGTGTTGGTTTTGGTAAAGGTTATAGCTTCCCATAATTGCCCAAGCATTGCCCTCAGTAACAGCGGCTTTGAAGGCCGGCAGATAAATCTCGTAGAGCGCACGGTCGCTAACAATCACATTCGCCGATGAGCGGTTGACCTCGAAATTGTTCAGTGCGAAATGCTTGACACAAGCCGCCACACCGTTCTGCTGAACGCCTTTCACGTAAGGCACAACCAATTGTGAGGCTAAAAACGGGTCCTCGCTCATATATTCAAATGTGCGGCCGTTGATTGGAGTGCGGCAGATGTTCACACCCGGGCCAAGTAGCACGTTTTTGCGGCGGTAGAGCGCCTCCTCACCAATGCTTTTGCCGTAGAGCGCGGCCATATCGGTGTTCCAAGTGGCTGCAAGACAAGTTAATGAAGGAAAGGCGATGCACGAGTCGCTAGTCCAGCCAGCCTGTTCCCACTCGTCCCAGAGCACCTCGTCGCGGATACCCATTGGACCGTCGGAGCACCATACTTCGGGGATTCCGAGCCGCTTGACGCCCGCCGAACTGAATTTCGATTGTGCGTGAAGCAGCGCCACCTTCTCTTCGGTGGTCATACGCAGCAAGGCATCTTCGATGCGGTTGTCAATAGGTTGGTTAACATTAAGATAGACAGGTGTCTGTGCCCAAATGTTAGCTGCCGTTACAAGTGCGGCCGCTGTTAAAATGATTCGTTTCATATTTTTAGTTTTTGCCGATTTCAAATGTCGTAAAAATATGATATGCACAAAATCGGATAAGGGAAAAGTTGTGAAGTTTAAGGTTGAGATTATATGAGAATGCAATTATTTTTAACTTCAACGCAGAATACGGGACTTTTTTTCTGAATCACAATGTGTTGATATCCAATGTTATGGACTTGCTAAAATCGCTTTTTGTTGTAGGTGTCGGCAGTTTTGCGGGCGGCTCGCTGCGCTATCTTATATCGGTGTTGATGAAAAGCCCGGTTAATGGTTTTCCATTTGGCACACTGTGTGTCAATTTGCTAGGATGCCTGCTGATAGGTGTGTTTTACGGATTCGCTGCAAGGCATCCGCTGATGTCGCAAAATACGCTTCTGTTGCTGACGACAGGTTTTTGCGGTGGTTTCACAACTTTTTCAACCTTTGCCAATGAAAGTTTGCAATTGCTTCAAAGCCAAAATATTACAACCTTCGCTATTTACATCAGCGCAAGTGTAATACTCGGTATAGCGTTGGTGTTTTGCGGCTATGCGCTTACCAAACTTTTTGCGTAGCCTTCAATTAATCCGAAAGCGAGTTGGTTTTCAACTTGTTGGCCGTCAAATCTTTATATTGTTTGCGGTTTTTGGTGACATCACAAGCCAAATATACTGCATTTTGGAATGCGCCTGGCAGAGCTTTGTCATTGCCAGCCTCCTCGTATCCAAACGATTGGAATGGCGCTGCGCACACTTGAGGTAAGCCCAGAATGTAGCTTACACCGTCATCGTAGCTGAGAGCGCGGAACGGAGCCATACCTTGCGTGTAGTAGATAGCCAAAACAGCATCGAAACGATTGAACAAATCGGTTCCGAACATGGTGTCGGCATCGAATGGGCCAAACGCCAGAACACCTTCACCGTTAGCCTGTGCAATGGCCGGAATAATCGTATCTTTCTCCTCAAACTCTTGATTGTCAGCGTCAGAGCAATTGGGATTATAACCTAATACGGCAATTCGCGGATTGTCGATAGCAAAGTCGGCTTTCAGAGCGTCGGCAAGTAAGTGCAGTTTGCTGACAATGTTGTCGGCGGTTATCGATTTGGCAATGTTGCGCATCGGGCGGGCATCGGAGAGCAGAGCCACGCGCATAGCGCCGTTCACAAGCATTGTCATGGTGTTGCTTGCGTTAAGTTTCTGCTTTACATAATCGAATTGATTTGCCACCTGCAGCGTCTTGCAGCCTATAGCTGGCAGCGGATTAAGAACCAGCGCCTCAAGTTTGCCAGCCGAAAGGTCGGCAACTGCGCGCTCAAGCGACACGGCAGCCGCTTCGCCCGAGGCTTGTGTGGCGCTGCCAAGCTCAACTTTGGCGGTGTCGTCAAGAACATTTATCAGACTTGCTTTTCCCGTCTGGACGTTATCGGCATTGTCGGCCGGATTGAATGAGAAATTATTGATATTTAGCGCCTTGCGGTAATAGGCCGCAATCTTTGGTGAGCCGTACACAACAGGCGTGCAAATCTCTTGAATATGTTGTTCCAAAAATGATTTCAACATCACTTCGTAGCTTGTTCCGTTTCCGTCGCCCTGAGTGATTCCTATTTTAATTTTATGATGTTCCATTGTGTTTCAATTATGATTTTGAACGGCAAATTTAATTTTTCTGATATTTCATTAAAATCTTTTCTAAAAAAATGAAAAGCATTGTTAAATTAGCAATTACGGTTTTTGAATCGTGACGAAGGGCGAATTGTATGCAAAAAAGATAATAATCAGACAATTATGGCATCTGCTGCAAAAAGCCGAGCCAATTTCGTCGCCCGATGTGAGGCGCATTTACGCTGTGTTTCACGAAATTGGTCTTATTTTTGATAGCAGAAGATTGGGGAGACACTCGTTTGAATAACGTCAAACACATATTTGCAATTATTACCGGTCTTTGCCTTGCGCTGGCTTTGCAAGTTAAAGCGCAACCGGCAAATGACGAGTATGCCAAGTTCCAGCCTGAAATTGAGAAAGGGAACCGCCAACTCGCTATGAACCACTACGATAAGGCTGAAGAACTATTGTTAAACGTATTCGACAATGCTACCGACAGCCGCGTCAGAATGGAGGCCAGCTTCAAACTTGGCGAGTTGTATCTGATGACCGGCGACACACGCAAAGCCCGCTATTACGCCCAGCTTACCTTAAACAACAAAGCCATAAACGACTCGATTAAGCTCAAATTCAAAGCAAACACACTTATAGCGTCAATCTATCTGAGGATGAACGAAGTGGCCTTGTGTGACACATTCGTGCGCCGTAATCTGGCTATTTACAACGATATTGATGACGAACGTGATTTGGCGCTTTTCGATTACACTATGGGTAAAATGAAACTTCGCCAGAATGAGCTGCAACCAGGGCTTAAACTGTTGAAGAAGGCTACTAATGTATATCAGACCAACATTGTGTCGGCCGACTATGGCAAGATTCTGCTTCAACTCAGCCGCCTGCACCGTTACCGCAACGATTTCAGCGCAGCCACCCAAAACGCCGAAGAGGCTGAATTGATATTCGAAAGGACCAATTTCAAACTCGGGCAGGTTGAGGCGCTATGTATCGTGGGCAATATCCGCCTTCAAATAGGTGACTATGATGACGCATGGGACCATTTCAGCAAAGCGAAAAATATCAGCGACACGCTCAACATTCTAAAAGCCAAAATGCTGACATCGCTTGGCCTGACCAACTGGTATTTGAGCCAGGATAATATTAACATGGCACTCAAATATTATCGCGAGGCATCGGCCAGCAATTGTGCGGCTGACTATAGCTCATTGTTTGCCACTTGTTTGTATTTTAGCAAATATTACATCCGTCACAACGATTTGGATGCAGCTCTTTTCTATCTTGACAAAGCGAGAGAAGACGGCTATTCGGAATATATGTGGGAAAACGCTCATACCGTATATAAAATGTACGGCGACATCTATCTGAAACGCAACAACCCCAAAAAAGCTGCCGAATACTTTAGCCAATCGCTTGCCTACGGCGACAGCCTGCTGTTGAGCGTCAGACAGATGACAACCGACACTTTGACCCTTACGGCCGAATACAACCGGCAGAACAGCTTAATCCGCTATCTTACCAACGAAGACGAAGCCCAGAAACGCACTATCAGCGACAACATGTCGGTCATCCACAAGCAGCGTTCATCAATAATGTCGTTTGTGGGGCTGTTTCTGATTTTCACCCTGCTGATGTTCATGCTGGCGTGGTCGTTCCTGATTAAATTCCGCGATAACAAGCTGTTGCAGGAGACCAACGAGCGTATTGTCCAGCAGAAAGAGGAGATTGAGGCTCAGCGGCAACGTCTTTACGAATACAACCAAGAGCTTGAACGACTGTCGATTATCGCTCGAGAGACTAACAACGCCATTCGCATCTTCGACAGCAACGGCAATACCACATGGGTGAACCCGGGTTACACACGACTTCACGGATTCACACTGGAGGATTTGCAGGCCGACGGCTCGCTTGGGTTAGGCAATACCGACATCAAATATCTGCTTCGCAACTGGGATTTCAATAACCAGTCAATAGAATTCGAGTCGGAGATAAAGAACAAATGGAACCTGAAGATATGGGTGCAGACAACGCTGTCACCAGTTATCGATGAGGACACGCTCTCCATTAAGTCGTTGATAGCCATTGATACAAACATCACCTCGATGAAGCAGTCGCAACGCGAGATGATAGCGATGAACAAGGAGATAACTGACAGTATCACTTATGCCAAACGTATTCAGGAGGGCTTCCTTCCACCGTTCGACATACTTACGCAGCACTATCCGAACAGCTTCCAATTCTATCGTCCCCGCGCCATTGTTAGCGGCGACTTTTATTGGATAACCGAGCAAGACGGCCGTCTGATTGTGGCTTGCGCCGATTCCACCGGTCACGGTGTTCCGGGCGCATTCCTGAGTCTGATAGGCATATCGTTCTTGAGTAAGATTGTGAACGAACGGCGTGTCGTTCAGCCTTCGATAATACTCAACCGCTTGAGAATGAATATTATCGAGCATTTACACCAGAGCGACAGCGATATGACGGCCGGCGACGGCATTGATATGACATTGATATCGATTGACAAGACGAGCAACATAATGGAGTTTTCGGGCGCCATGAACCCAATCTACATAATCCGCGACGGGCGCATTATCGAGCTGCGTCCTGACCGCATGCCCGTCGGCTACTTCGACAATGAGAACCGTTCGTTCTCGACATCGCGATTGCAGCTTAAGCAGGGCGACCAGATATATATGTTCTCCGACGGCTACTACGACCAGTTTGGCGGCGAGGGCGGCCTGAAAATGAAGACGTCGAAGTTCAAGCAGATACTGCAGACTTGCTGCAAGCGCGACAACAAAACTCAAATCAGAATTTTGGAAAAAGAATTCAACGAGTGGCGCGGCCGTTACGAGCAGGTGGACGATATTATAATAATCGGTATACAAATCGACTGATAGTCACAAGAAAAATAAATTTGCTTTTTGAAAGCTACTTTGTAATTTAGATTGTTTTTAAAATTTAATAATTATGTCAAGCATCAGAACAATTAAGAAAGACACACAAGCTCTGTTGAGAGAGGTTGTTGACGACTGCCTTAGCGCTATGGCTATTCATCCGGAGAAACATGAGGAGATTGCTAAAATTATCGAGAATTCACTTGCGTGCTATAACAGCTGCCTCGACAAGATAAATGCCGGCAAAGGGCAGAAGAAACCCTATTACACCGAAATTATGAACAGCATGCTGAAATGCGCCGACGAGGGTTTTGAGCAGTTGCGTGCTATCATTAACGCAAAGTAATATGATTGAGGAATTTAAGAGCACCGCAGAATTCATCTTGCAAGGCTTGAACTACAGGCCTGAAATCGGCATTGTGCTGGGTAGCGGTTTGGGCGGTTTGGGCGACAAAATAAAAGTCGACAAGTCAATCGCTTACAAAGACATCCCCGGCTTCCCGATTTCGACTGTCGACGGGCACAAAGGCCAGTTGCTGCTGGGTTCGCTCGGCAACAAGAAAGTGGTGGCGATGCAAGGCCGGTTCCATTACTACGAGAATTACGAAATGAACCAGCTCACATTCCCCATTCGCGTGATGAAATTCCTCGGCATCGAGATACTGATTGTGTCGAACGCATCGGGCGGCATCAACCCGGCATTCAAGGTTGGTGACATTATGGTCATCCGTGACCATATCAACAACTTCCCCGAGAATCCTTTGCGAGGCTACAATTACCACGAGCTGGGTCCGCGTTTCCCCGATATGAGCAAAACTTACGACAGCGAGCTTATCTCGAGAGCGCACAAAATAGCCGCGGCACATGGAATCAAGCTACAGGAGGGTGTTTACATCGGTAGCCCCGGCCCGACGCTCGAAACGCCGGCCGAATACAAGATGTTCCGCATCTGGGGTGCCGACGCCACTGGAATGTCAACCGTGCCAGAGGTGATTGTAGCGCACCATATGGGCATCCGAGTCCTTGGTCTGTCGATAATTACCAACACCGACAAGCCTGCAACGCCCGACGGCGAGACAACTCACGACGAGGTACAAGATGTTGCCGGTAAGGCCGAACCGCAAATGACAACGATAATCACTGAACTGATAAACGAACTTTAGGATTCTGGCGAATAACGAAGTTGGCAGTCAGTGCTAAGTTTAAATAAAATGAGGACAGCAAAAAGCCATTCA
>JAFZWI010000094.1 GCA_017617355.1 Salinivirgaceae bacterium
AAAGCTGATGGCGGCAAATTCGGCAAGACCGAAAGCGGCAACGTATGGCTCGACCCTGCCCGCACATCGCCGTACCAGTTCTATCAATTTTGGATTAACACTTCGGATGCCGATGCTGAGAAATACATCAAGATTTTCACCACTCTTTCGAAAGAGGAAGTTGCCGAATTGGTTGCCGAGCAAGCCAAAGACCCAGGCCTTCGTCCGCTGCAAAAGCGTCTGGCAAAGGAAGTTACCATTATGGTTCACTCGGAGGAAGACTACAATATGGCCGTCGAGGCTTCGGGCATCCTGTTCGGAAAATCGACCAAAGACAGCCTGCTGAAACTTGATGAGCGCACCTTCCTCGATGTGTTTGCCGGTGTGCCTACATACGAAATTAGCAAAGCAGAACTGACAACCGGTATCGGAGTCCTTGACCTTCTGACCGAAAAAGCACCTGTCTTCCCGTCGAAGGGAGACCTGCGTCGCAACATCCAAGGCGGCGGCGTTTCGATTGACAAAGAGAAAGTTACCGACCCCAATCTGGTTGTAAACGAGTCGTTCCTGGTCAACGGCAAATATCTGCTTGCACAGAAGGGTAAGAAAGACTACTCGCTGCTGATAGCGAAATAACCGTGTTGTGTTTCGTAAGATTCTGAGACATATCATCCTGATTATCAACATCGGCTTTGTTGTGCTGATGTTGGTGTCAGGGTTGGCGCGTTACTTCAATCCGGCAAAATATACGCTGATAGCCATAACAGGTCTCGGCTTCCCGATTCTGCTTATCATCAATGTCTTTTTCGCTGCAGGCTGGCTCATTGCTCGTAGACTCTACTGTCTCATTTCACTTGTGCCCATTCTTTTGTTTATGTTCCGCCATATCGATTTCGGTAGTGGCGGCCGTCATACACCTAGCACCGAGAAATTCAGGGTGATGACCTACAATTCGCACGGAATAGGCTATTCATATTGGCCAAAGCACAAAAAGACAATGGAGGAAATGGTTGATTTCATCCATTCGCGCAGTGCCGACATTGTCTGCATACAGGAGTTTGCTAGTGGTAAAAACGATATGCCGGCCGAGCGGCTGCTGCAGAAAGAGTATGGTTATGCCCATGTGGTGCTGGCCGCTCCCAATTGGATGCGCGGCGACATAAAAAACGGTATCGCCACATTCAGCCGTTTCCCGATAGTTGCGAAGCATAACATCGAATCATCGAAAGAAGGGAACACCTTTTTGCTGACCGATGTGCTCATAGGCGCCGACACCGTTCGCATTATCAACTGTCATTTGCAGTCGAATCGGTTTTCGGTGGGCGAGTATGAGTTTATCGAGGATATGAACTCATTTAATGCCGGAGTCTATAAGAAAACGGAAATGGACCAGAAGCTTGAAGGTGTGCGCAGCGTGCTGGCGCGTATGCGGAAGGCCTACAAATGGCGAGTGAAGCAAACTGAGAAACTGACAAAACTTATCGAAGAGTCGCCATACTCAACATTTTTGTGCGGCGATTTCAACGACACGCCGTCGTCGTATGTATATCGGAAAGTGAGCCGCCGAATGCGCGATTCGCACCGGATAGCCGATTTTGGCTGGCATAACACCTACCGCCGATTCTGGCCCGGCCTGCGCATCGACTATGTAATGTACAACGGCGCTATCCAATGTTGTGACCACAATGTGCCGGCTTACGATGTGTCGGACCATCGCCCTGTTGAAGCGGAGTTTTTCATAGCAAAACCGAAAAACTGAACGCAGAAACAACAACAAATGCTTTTTTGATTATGTTTGTATAATCTTGAACATACAGAGAATGAAACATTTTGCATTGTCGTTATTATTGGCGTTTGTCGTAGGACAGATGTCGGCGCAGACTCTTGAATCGGATGATAAATACTTTACCGCGGAAGGGCCGTTTTGTATAGGCGCAACCATAAAATTCAAAGTTGACGATAGCAATCGCTTTACTGAATTTTCATGGAATGGCGGCAGTTTTGGCACCGACAGAACTTTCGAAACTTCATTTGATGCAGCAGGTGTTTACACAATAACCCTTTCGGGCAAATTCAACTCACAGAGTTTCAGCGACGAGATTGATATCGAAATCTTCAAAAGTCCCGAAATGGCAATCAGTATCGACACTACATCGCAGCGCGTGAAGCGTGTGTTCACTGACACTGCCGAGCATACATACAAAATATCGACTTATAAATGGTATTTCGGTGACGGTTCAACCGACGCTACGGAGAAAACAACAACTCACAGCTACGCCGCAGCAGGCTCCTACACAGCTTCGCTTGTACTTACCGACGAGCACAACTGCACCGATTCCGTTTCGGAAACTGTTGTTGTTGAAGGACTTTCGACTATTCCGAATGTCTTCACTCCAAACGGTGACGGCCAAAACGACTTTTTCCTGATAACCGCCGACAATGGCTCAAAGCTGACACTTGAGATATTCAATCGCTGGGGCTACCGCGTGTTCCGCCGCACCGGCACTGAGAACATTGTTTGGGACGGCTATAATCCGCAAGGAACTCTTGTGCAGCCAGGTACCTATTATTATGTGATAACCGTTGAGGAAGGCTCAACCAACTATAATCCGCTAAACGGCTATATCACAGTGTTTTATTAATTGGGACAAACAGTTATCTATCATAAAAACCTAACAAGAAATGGCACCATTAATCTTTTCGCCAACCGAAGACACTCCGGAAATATCTTTCGATTCAACAACAGGCAAAATGTCGATTGGCGGCACCTCAATCCCTGAGAACGCCCGCAAATTCTATGATAATATAATCGAGTGGATTGGCGAATATGTCAAGTCGCCGAGCGCCAACACATCTATCGACTTCAAACTCAAATACTTCAATACAGCTTCCACCAAATACCTTTTCGACATTATGGTGTTGTTGAAGGAGATTATGAAAGCCGGAAACACATTGGTTATCAACTGGTTTTACCAAGAAGACGATGAGGATATGTATGAGGCTGGTTTGGGTTTCTCAAAAATGTTGCGCTACCCGTTCAATTTTGTCAAATATTGAATAACTGATTAATTGGACAGCTGAAAGATTGAAAAACTTTTCAATCTGTTATTCAATTACAATGCGCATTGCTACCGAGCGCGTTTTCACAATGTAAATACCTGTTTTGCGGATTACAAACTCTGTGTGTCCATTGGCGTTTTTTGTGTCGATGCAGCGGCCTGCAATATCGAAGATGCGCACTAGTCCGGTGGCATTTTCAACCACTACAATGTTGTTCCTCACATAAATAATAGGTGCTGCCAATTGTTCGGTAATTGAGGTTGTATCAATAGGAGGTTTCTGTTGCGTGGTGTCGGTGGTGTTGGTTCCGCCGTTGTTCTCGTTGCCGTTTTCGTTACCATTCTCTGAATTGTTACCCGACTCGCCGCCATTGTTATTTCCTTCGTTGCCGTTCTCATTTCCGTTTCCGCCTTCACCATTGTTGCCGGAGTTGCCGTTTTCGGTATTGTTGCCTTGCTCGTTGCCGTTGTTTTCCTCGTTGTTGTTACCTTGGTTTTCGTTTCCACCGTTATTGTTGCCAGTTTCACCACCGTTGCCTGATTCGTTCCCGTTTCCGGCATTACCACCTTCGCCGTTGTTGCCATTTTCACTTCCATTTTCAGAACCTTGTTGGTTTCCGTTGCCGCCGCCATTGTCAGGGTTGTTTTTTGCTGTAACAGCCAGGCTGACTGTTACACTGACGGTTCCGCCTTCGGTTTGGAACAGGCATTGTGCTGAATAATTACCAGCGGCAAGCCCTGCTGAATTGACAGTCAAGTGTATGGTGTCAGTTTGCCCGGCGGCAATCTCGCCAGCGGTCTTGTCGGCAGTCAGCCAGCTAATAGTGTCGTTCTGAAGAGTGTAAAGGCTTGCAACGCTATTATCATTATGCAGTACAACTTCTATTTGAGCCGTTGTGTCGGGCTTCATCTCCACAGGCAGACAATCTGTTTCGGCCGAGAGTTTTGAGAAGACAACATCGAGCCAGGTCGGACGACCGTCTTTAACCACAACATTGTCAATGGTTTTTGCCGGATAGCCGTCTATAGTGAAGGTGATGTTGTATGTTCCGGCTTTCAGGTAGCGGTGATAGTCGCCGGCGCGCGGGTCGGTTTCAATCCACGAGTTGTCCTTGTCATGCCCGTCGATGGTTATTTTAGCCAATAGTGGTTCGCCGCCCATATCGGTAACAATGCCGCGCACACCGTTTAGGCTCTCGCCGAAATAGTTGAGCAAGGCGTTGCGGTTTCCATCCCAGTATTTATACAGATTTTCGCTGCTTGGTGTTTTTGTGTTGCTTATTTCAAGTGTAACCTCGCGGCAGTGCATGAAATAATTTGAATAATCTTGCTGTCCGCCGCTTATTGAGTACCAGGCCGAACCGAGAGTCAGTCCGTTGGCCGAATGGTTGCAGTCATCGTCGAAGTAACCGCTTGAACCATAATGTTGTGCCGTGTCGCGATAGTTGGCACCAACCATTCGCCACCAATTGTCGTCGGCTGTTACGCGGCACCATGAGTCCCACGGATAGTTAAAACACTCTGCTCCGGCATGTATGCAGGCGGCAAGCGAGAAATGATGCGCCCCGTAAAACTGAATAAGAGCAATAGTCTCGTCTTGCAGTTCGTTGGAGTTGGTTCCCGAAACGTACGGGAAATTGCGGTTCAGGTCATAGCCATTGGCATTGCTGCGCGAAGCGTTACCTATGGTGTTGTCATCGCCGCGGTACATTCCGTCGGGATTGACAAGAGGAATAAGCCACATTTCGGTGCTGTCAATCAGCCGTTTGACAGTCGGGTTGTCATAATTGTTCAGAAGATAATCGCACAGCCGCAGGGTGGTGGCCATTCCTACGCACTCGTCGCCATGGATGTTGGCCGAGCAGAGTATCTCCGGTTTGTCGGTTACGGTGCTACTTACCTGCGACGATATTTTTAGTGCCAGAATCCGCCGCCCCGACTCAAGCGTGCTCAGCTCCGACAGGCTGCAGATGTCGGGATGCGATTCGGCAAACCGATGCATCATCGTGTCATAGACGCTGTAGGTTGGATAGCGGTTCCACTCGGACATCATTTCCACAGTGGTCGCCATTGATGCGCCCTTTGCGGCGTACGGCTCGCATATTTTGTATTTGTGTTTTGTCTGGCGGAAAAGCCGCATTTCCTCCTCGTTGGCGTAAGCCCATGCCTTGTCGCCCGACACCTTGTCAATTGATATTATCCGCGAAAGGCTGTCAAGTTCGCTTCTTCTGTCGAAACGGAACGAGAAGTAGTATTCGGTTGTCTGGGCCGAAAGAAACCCTAAAATCCCGAACATGAACATTATTAATGTGTATAGCCGCCGTGCCAACATAAATGTAAAGGTAGTGAAAAACAAGAAAAGGGGATTAAAATTTGATGAAACGGGGCGCTTCTTTGAGAAAAACAAACGATTAAAAGTAAAAAAAACTTTTATTTTTCATTTTTTTAGAGCAGCCGCGCGATGTTGTAACAAATAAATAATCAGCGATTTAACAACGTTGCAAATGATTTGTGTCAGTATATATAATGCCGATGAACTTATTTTTTGTGCCTTGTGGGGTTGCTATTATATTGGTTTTGTAGTAATATAGCCGCGCATTTTGTGAATGCAAACGTTAACATTATACACTAATAAAAAAACTTTTTTATGGGAAATTTTATGAGGAAACGAGTGGCGGTACTATTACCGTTCTTGCTGTTTTCTTCGTTTGCTTTTGCTCAGACAATAGGGGTGTCGGGTAAAGTGTTAGACGAAGGGCAGAATCCTATCCCAGGAGCAACAATTGTTGTGAAAGGGACAACAAATGGAACAATCACAGCTGCCGACGGCCAATTCAAACTTAATGTGGGCGAAGGGAGCACGCTTGTGATTTCCTATCTTGGTTACACCACAAAGGAGATTAAAGTAAATGGAGCAGGCCCGTACAATATCGGCCTTTCGCCCGATGTGGTTGGTTTGGACGAGGTGGTTGTCGTTGGTTACGGCCAGCAGAAAAAAGCCTCAGTTGTGGGTGCTATCACTCAGACTTCAGGTGCCACGCTGCAGCGCGCCGCTGGTGTGTCTAACATTGGCGCAGCCTTGACCGGTAACTTGCCGGGCGTTATCACAATGGAAGGTTCAGGCCAGCCGGGTTCTGAATTGGACGAAGGCGAAAATGCCAAGCAGAAAATCGTGATTCGTGGTACAAGTTCATGGAATGACAGTGGCCCGCTGGTTTTGGTCGACGGTATTGAGCGTTCGATGAACTCTGTCGATATCACTTCAGTTGAAAACATCTCGGTTTTGAAAGACGCCTCAGCAACTGCCGTTTACGGTGTGAAGGGTGCCAACGGCGTTATCCTTATCACTACCAAGCGCGGTGAGGAGGGAAAGGCACGCATCGACGCTGGTTTTACTACCACAATTAAACGTGTTTCTAAGTTGCCTAACAAACTCGACTCTTACGACGCTTTGGTAGCTCGCAACAAAACCATTGAAATGGAGTTGCCTGTAACACCTAAGGATTCGTGGGAATATATCACTCCTCAAAGTGAGATTGAGAAGTATCGCGACCCTGATGGCCTGACAACTATGATTGAAAAGGGCCATGAAGTAAAAGGTTATAACAGAGAACGTTATCCAAATGTTGATTGGCAAGAGGAGTTGTTCAAGAAACAGGCAATTTCTTACAATGCCAACTTGAGCATCAGCGGTGGTACTAAAGCTGTTAGATATTATGGTTCGGCTGATTATGTTTATGAGGACGACCTTATGCGCATGTTTGACAACGGACGTGGTTATGAAACAGGTTACAGCTATCAGCGTGTTAATGCCCGTAGCAACCTTGACTTCAATATTACCAAAACAACAGTGTTCAGAATGAACCTCTCTGGTTCGCTTGCTATTAAGAAAGCACCGCAAATGAATGCCGGAGATGTTTGGCAGGAAGGCCAGCGTTGGGCAGGTGCCTACAACATTGCACCTGATGTGTTCCTGCCGAAGTATGAGGACGGCGCTTGGGGATACTATCCTCAGGTTTCGAACGTAACCAACTCGGCGCAGAACTTGGCATACGCAGGTATGACAAAAACAACATCCAACACTATCACAACCGACTTTATTCTGGAGCAGCAGCTTGATTTCTTATTGAAAGGATTGAGCGCACGTGCCAACCTCTCAATGGATAACAATTTCCAGGAGGTCGGACGTGGTATCAATGGTGACTTCGACGACCCGCAGCAAAAATGGATAGATCCTAAGACAGGTCTGGTTTATCTTCGTAATGACATTAACAGCCAATTAGGTACTGACTGGGCAATGGGAACATCGTTCGGCACAAGTAGCGGACAGATGGGTAATGTGAACCGCCGTTTGTACTATCAGGCACAGTTGAACTGGGCTCGCGATTTTGGTCCGCACAGCATTACCGCCATGGGAATGTTCTCGCGCAACAAGCAGTTGAACGGTGATGGTATTCCGTCGTATCGTGAGGACTGGGCGTTCCGTACAACATATAACTATGACGGCCGCTATTTCTTTGAGTACAACGGAGCATACAACGGATCGGAGAAATTCGCTCCTGAAAACCGTTTCGCGTTCTTCAACTCAGGCGCTGTCGGCTGGATGATTTCAGAAGAGAATTTCATGACATACTTGAAAGAGAACCACTACATCGATATGTTGAAGGTGCGCGCATCGTTGGGTGAGATTGGTAGTGACAATGCAGGACAATTCCTTTATATGGACGAATGGGGTTATAAAGAACGCAATGGTGCAACTCCAATGACGCTTGACGGTGGTGGCGCAAGCATTTATAAATGGTACCGAATGAAAAAGTTGGGAAACAAAGACGTTCACTGGGAGACAGTGCGCAAGTTTAATTTCGGTATCGACTACTCGTTCTTGCAGGGTTTGTTTGCAGGTAGTGTCGAAATCTTCCGCGACAAACGTTACGATGTCCTTCTTAATGGTAGCGATCAGGCAGTTCCGATGTATTTCGGATTCGATTTACCGGTGACTAACCGTGGCGAGGTTCACGCAAAAGGATACGAGATAGAGGTCCGTGTCAACAAACAAATCAAGCGCGACATGCGCGTATGGGGCAATTTCAGCCTTACTCATAATGAGAACAAAATCATCGAAAAAGACGATGCTCCTCTGACTCCTAATTATCAAAAAGAGGAGGGATATGCCATTGGTCAGTACAAGTCGTTTATCGATAAGGGTTTCATAAACAACATCGATGAGTTGTATGGCAGTCCCGCATTCCAAACCGATGACAGGTTCCGCTTGCCGGGCAGCTACTATATTGTCGATTTCAACGGTGATGGAACAATCGACAGCAAGGACAGTGCTCCTTACGGATACACAAGTACTCCGCAGAATACCTACAATGCAACAGTTGGGTTTGAGTGGAAAGGATTCAGCTGTTTCGCTCAGTTCTATGGAGTTCGTAATGTAACGCGTGATGTTGTGCTTCAGAGTTTTGGTCAGAAGCTGAACACCGTTTACGATATGGGTGAGACTTGGTCGAAAGAGAACACGAATGCTGATGTAACAACATATCGCTGGATGACTGCACCGGTGAGCAAGGAGGGCGGACAATTCCCGGCTTACGGTACTCAATACATCTTCGATGGTTCATATATCCGTCTGAAGAATGTTGAGCTTGCTTACTCATGGCACGATGGTTGGGTTAAGAACATCGGCTTGAATTATCTGAAGTTGTTTGTCAACGGTAACAACCTTTGGTTGTGGACCAAGATGCCCGATGACCGCGAGGCCAACTTAGGTGGTGGCGGTTATTTGGGTGCTTACCCGACTGTAAAGCGTTTCAATATTGGTCTTAAAATAACTCTCTAATGCTTAAACTGATGAAAAAGATAAATAGTATATTATTCATAGGGATGTTGGGATTGGCATTATGCTCAACTCTCACATCGTGCAAGGATTATCTTGACCGTGAGCCCAATACTACAGTGTCGGAATCCGATGCCTTTAAAAACTTTACTAACTATCAAGGATTTGTCGAGCTGATAATCAACTGTATTCCTGACAAAGAGAAATGTAATTGGTGTCCGTCGTGGAACTGGGGCGACGATGAGGTGTTCAACCCGGAGGCCGACGACCGTATGACTCACCAAGTCGACCTTGGCAATTTCCGCGCTTGGAATCAGACAGGTAACTGGTTGTATAAGGGAAATAGTGATCCTATAAGCACAGGACCCAAAGACCATTCATTGTGGGGACACGCTTGGTTCTGCATCCGTCAGGCCAATATGGCTCTTGAGCATATCAATGATATGGAAGGGACGGAGGAGGAAAAGAATTTGATTCTGGGACAAAGTTATTTCTTCCGTGCATGGTGGCATTTCGAGATGATGGAGTATTTTGGAGGTCTGCCATACATTAATAAAGTGCTCGACGCTAACAATGTTGATAAACTGCCGCGTTTGTCGTTCCAAGCATGTGCTGACAGTTGCGCACGCGATTTTCAACGTGCTGCCGATTTGTTGCCGATAAAATGGGATGACACGCAAACCGGAATAAAGACAAAAGACAAAAACCAGTTGCGACCGAATAAGATTACAGCACTCTGCTATAAAGGGAAATGCTTGCTTTGGGCAGGAAGTCCTCTTATGCAAAATGGAGCGCAAGTTGGTGCTATTGCAAGTGGTAAGACATACGAATACAATAAGGATTACTGCAAAAAATCGGCCGAAACTTTTGGCGAAGTGCTTCAGTTGGTTGAAAACGGAGAAACTGAATATGCTTTGGTTGAATTCAAATTCGATGATGTATATAACCACACTAAATCGAGCAGTGCAAAAAGCAGTTACTCTGAATTGTTTTATACTCAAACGAACAACCACTATCTGCCGGGTTCCACCGAAGCCATTATGCGTGGTCCGTCGTCAGATTGGAACAGCTCTAACTGGAATACAACCAAGGTGTTTGGCCCGAAGGTGGCAGGTATTGTAGAGCACGACAATGTCATTCATCAACCTACAGCTAACTTGGTTGAGATGTATGGAATGGTGAACGGATTGCCAATCGATGACCCAGAGTCGGGTTTTGATCCAACTCACCCGTTCTTGAATCGCGACCCGCGTTTCTATCATGATATTGTGTTCGACGGATTCAAATATCTTAACGGTGCAACAAGTGACAAGGAAGCCTTCCGCTATTGTGAATTGTTCACGGGCGGCAATATGCGTCCGGTAGCCAATGGTAGCCAGACGGGCTATTTCATTCAGAAACTTGTGCCGCATACTTGCAATATTGTCGATAAGGGATATGACTGGGGCAAGGGAACGCACACTTATCTTTCGTATATGCGTCTGGCCGATGTATATCTGATGTATGCCGAGGCTTGCGCAGCTGTTGGTGGAGCAACCTATATAGGGGATTCAACAACATATAATAAGACCGCGGAACAGGCTGTGAATGTTATTCGCGACCGTTGCGGTTGCGGCCATGTTGCGGCCAAATATGTGGCCGATGACCATAAGTTTATGGATGAGATTCGCCGCGAGCGTGCTGTCGAACTCTCGTTTGAGGGTTTCCGATTCTGCGACCTTCAACGCTGGTTGCTTCTGACCGAGTATCCCTATAACACTAAATTCTCCCAGGAATTTGATAGGGCTGAAGATGCTACATTCTTTATGAGCAAGGATCCAAAATTGGCTCGTGTGCGAAACTATCGGAAAGAACCTATTTTAGTGCGTCGTTTTGACAAAAAGCACTATTGGTTCCCATTCCCGGAAAAGGATACTTATATGTATGCTGAATTTGAACAGAACCCTGGTTGGTAATTGTTCCATAAATAATTGTTGAATTAATAAACGAGAAAAGATGAAACATAAACATAATATATTAGTCATGAGTGCCGCAATGGTGATTGCACCATTTGCATTGAGTGCCCAGACTGATGTGGAGGCAGAAGAAGTACAAGATTCTGTCTATATGGTCAAAACGGCATTCCGCAGTGTGGCACAAAACGACCTGCTTGGCGGTGTTTCGTATGTCAATGTTGAGGAGATGCTCAATAAGAACTATACTACCTACAGCCTCGACCACATGGAGAGCTTGGTCAGCGGTTGGAACGGCAAGTCGCTGTGGGGTATGGACGAGGGCGTGCAGTCAGGAGAAAGGCAAGAGTATGATTCCGGGCAGGGCTACCTTGTTCTTATCGACGGAATTCCACGCGATGCCAACAATGTGCAACCGTCTGAAATTGCGCAGATTACTTTCCTGAAAGGTGCCAACGCAATTGTACTTTATGGCAGCCGTGCCGCAAAAGGTGTCATTCTTATCACAACCAAGCGCGGACAGGCTCGCGAAGGCTTGAAAATCGATTTGAATGTGAATACTGGTATCGATGTCATAAAGGAGCTTCCGGAATATCTGAATGCCGCCGATTATATGAGATATTATAATCAGGCTTGCATCAACGATAAGAAGAAAAAGCTTGAGTATACCGACGAGGATATTGAAAAGACAGAGAGTGGTGTGAACCCATACCGCTATGTTGATATGGATTTCTACTCGTCCGATTTTATCAAGAAAACAAAGAGCCGTAATGAGGCTGTTCTTGAATTGTCAGGCGGTAACAGTCGCGCCCGTCTTTATGGTAACATCAACGCTTACACTCAGAACGATTTTGTGAAAATTGGAGAAGCTAAAGACGACCGAATCAACCGTTTAAGCGTTCGTGGTAATGTCGATATCAACTTCAACGACTACATCAGTGGTCATATCGATGCTAACGCCACATTCTACGATTCGAAGCACCGTCAGTATCACATGGATCCGGGACAGGGGATGTCTTATTGGAGAATGGTTGCAAATGCCCGCCCAAATTTCCCGGCCAATACCGCACAGCTTATTCCTCTCGACAAAGTTGCCGAAGATGCTGAAGGCCGCGAGTTGCTTGAAAATACAAGCAATATTTTCGACGGATGTTTCTTGGCAGGAACCGCCAATTCAGGCTTTTATCAAAATACCAATGAGGATAAAACCAGACAACCTAAAACACTTTTTGGACAGATTTATGCCGGTGGTGAGCTGAAATTCACAAGCCGTCAGTTCCAATTCGATGGAGGTTTGGATTTCAATCTTGGCAAACTGATTGAAGGTCTTTCAATGAAGACCAATTTCGGCATGGATTTCAAAACGTCATACAACACCCGTTTTGACCCGAATTATGCAATATTCCAGCCCGATTGGGGTGATGATGAGATGATTCATAAAATAACACAAGTGGACGGAACGGCAGATGAGATAACCGGACAGAAGAAACTATGGGGAACAAAAGATACCCGTACGCTTGCTCTTTCGTTCCAATTCAACTATGAGCGCAGTTTCGACGATCACAATGTGTCGGCTATTTTGTTGGGTAATGGGTTTCAGCAGATTAAGGATGGTGAGTATCACAACACCACCAATGCCAATCTTGGTTTCGATTTGAGTTATAATTTCGCTCACCGTTACTATATGCAGTTCGATTTGGCTATGCCTCATTCGGCAAAATTGGCACCGGGACACCGCAATGCCTTCTCGCCGTCGTTGACACTCGGCTGGAATCTGGCTCGCGAGTCGTTCCTCGATGGTTCAATGTTTGATGATTTGCTGGTTTCTGTGTCGGTCAGCCAACTGAACGAGGATATGGATATTTTGATGACTACATATCCAAACGGACAAAAGAGAGTTGACAGATACTATCTGTACACCGGTTCGTGGAAAGCCGACGGCTATCAATATACCTGGCACGATGGATTCCAAATGGGCAAGACATATCCTACCCGTGGTGAGAATAATAGCTTGAAGATGATTAAGCGTAAAGAGATTGCGGTTAACCTGAAGACCTCGATGTTTGAGCATTTTGTTACTGCCGATTTCACATTCTTCAAGAACCGTATGGAGGGTTATTTGATTAGTACAGATGAAGATTGGCCAAGTCACATGAAGCAGTTTGCTTCTTACACAAACAATGACGTTAATGGTCGTCAGGGATTTGATTTCGCAGTTAACTTCAACAAGACTATCAATGAGGTTGGCATATCGTTTGGAGTTGTTGGTACATACTACGACACTAAAGTAATCAAGAAACTGCAATCAGACGTTGACCTCGAAAACCAAGGTCAGCTTGATAAGGAGGGTAAACCAATTGACGCTATTTGGGGATATAAAAATCTTGGTTTTTTCCAAAGTCAGGAGGAAATAGATAATGCCTTACCACAAAACATTGGAGGCAAGTTGCGCCCAGGCGACATTCGTTATGCCGATTTGAGCAACAACGGAGTTGGCGACAGTGTTATAAATAAAAACGATATGGTTTATTTAGGCAAGGAGGGTAAATTTGGCTCACCATTCTCTATGGGTGTTAATATGACTGTCAAATACAAGAATTTCACATTCTATGCTTTGTGCTCAGCCAAGGCAGGCGCATACGGTCGTAAGAACAACACATACTATCAGCCCAAGGGTACCGACAAGTATTCTGTTATAGTTAAAGATACATGGACCCCCGATAATACCGATGCCAAATATCCGGCACTTACCAGTGCGGGTGGAGGCAATAACTATGCAGAGTCTGATTTCTGGATGTATAAGGACAATGCGTTCAAACTGACCAAGATACAGGTGACCTACGATTTGCCGCAGGAATTGCTTGGAGACAGTTTTGTGAAAGGGCTTGGCGCGTTTGTCAGCGGCAAGGATTTGCTGACTATCTCGAAGGAGCGCAAAGTGATGGAGACGTCAATAGCAAGCGACCCGCAAACACGGTTTTTCCAAGTTGGTGTGAAAGCAACTTTCTAATGTCTGATTTTAATACGATTTGAGATATGAAACTGAAAAAAATAATAAAATTAGCGGCCTTGATACCTATTATTGTTGCTTGCGACGATGTTTTTGAGCCGACAATCGAAAGTTTCGAAGATTTTGATGCTGTTACCGCTAAACCGGAGAACGCATTAGGCTTGATGGGATGGGGATATCAGAACCTTCCATATCAATGGGGTGCTGCCGGATTTAGCGATATGGCAACAGATGATGCCGTTTGCAATGATTTTAACAATGATTTTTGGAAAGTTGGAAACGGACTTTGGAGTTCTAAAAATGGAGGTGTCAATCCATTTAACGAATGGACAAACAGGCGTATAAATCTGCAATATGTGAATCGTTTTCTTGAGGATAAGGATAAATTCACATGGGCCGGCAAGGATGTTGTAAACGAAATGTTCAAGGATCAAATTAATGGTGAAGCTCACGCTCTTCGTGCTTTACAGTTGTTTGCTTTCTTGAAAAACCATGCTGGTTATGTGGGAGGCACCCTTATGGGCGTGCCATTTCTTACACGTTCTGAAACGACTGGTGATGACTTCAATGTAGCACGCTCAACCTTTAAAGAGTGTCTGGATCAGATATTCAGCGATCTGCAAGTGGCCTGCGAATGTCTGCCAATCGATTATGTCGACATAAAAGATTCTGAAATACCAGAAAAGTACAAGGCTATAGGAGTACTTAACGCATCCGACTACAACCGTGTGTTTGGTGAAACGAAAAATGGCCGTATGTCGGGCAGAATAGCAGCTGCCATAGAGGCGCAAGTAGCATTGTATGCCGCAAGCCCTGCTTACAGCGATAAGTCAGGTATTACGTGGGAAGACGCTGCGAAAGAAGCCGCGGAGGTGCTTAATCTGATTGGCGGTCCAAGCGGTATCGACCCGACTGGCAACCATTGGTATAATAATATTGATGATGTTCGTGCCTCAATGGGCGGTAAAATGCCTGCTGAAATAATATGGCGCAGTGACATTGGAGAAAACGCAGGAAAAAACGGATTGGAAGAGTCTTGTTATCCCGCTTCGTTGTCAGGAAAGGCTTTGGTCAACCCTACTCAGAATCTTGTAGATGCCTTCCCAATGGCTAATGGCTATCCTATTACAGCGGCAGAAAGCGGCTATGATCCACAAAATCCATATGAAGGCCGTGACCCGCGATTCGATTTGTACATTGTTCACGATGGTTCTGACTTCGGTCCAAATAGGTCGACCGACAAGTTACAGAATGACAAGTTGATAAACACAACAATCGATGACAATAATAACGAAGACGGATTGGATGCCACAAAGGGTGGCGCACCAACACGCACGGGTTATTTTATGCGTAAGCTTCTTAACGAGGATGCAGCCTTGGCAATTCCTGGTGGAGGTTACAGCAACCAGCTTTATTACCATGCACGTATCCGTTATACTGAGATTTTCCTTGCTTACGCCGAGGCTGCAAACGAGGCTTATGGTCCGAAAGTGAATGCTCCCGGCGCAAGCTACAGCGCATACGATGTGATTAAGGCCATTCGCGAAAGAGCGGGAATTACCGATACCAAATATTTGGATAAGTGTGCCGAAGGTAAAGATAAAATGCGTGAGCTTATTCGTAACGAGCGCCGTATTGAGCTTTGCTTCGAAGGCCACCGTTTCTGGGATCTTCGCCGCTGGAAAGCAAATCTGAACGAGCAGGTTATGGCAATGGAAATCAAGACCGTCGATGGTAAAAAGGAATATACTCCCAGGCCAGTGACTAATGAAACACGGAACTATGATGATTGTATGTATTATGGTCCTATTCCTGAATCAGAAATCAATAAGTGGTCGGCTCTGAAACAGAACGATGGTTGGGATAAATACTAATCTTAAAATGATAATACAATGAAAATGAACAGAATAGTATCAATTTTAACAATAGGCGCGGGTGCACTCGCATTCGCTGCTTGCCACAATAGCGAGCAAACATTCCCCGATTATGAAGGCGGAACAACAGCCTATTTTGCATACCAATATCCAATTCGTACTATGATATTGGGAAATGTTGAGACTTACGACAACACTAGTGACAATGATGGCCGTTTCACTATCTATGGTACTTGTGGAGGTTCGTATTCTGGCTTGAATGCCAAGATTGATGTCAGCGTTGATAAAACGCTTGTTGAAAATCTGTATTTTGAAGACGGCACGCCGGTAAAGGTTATGCCAGATGATTACTACAAGTTCACTAGTGAACTACAATTGGATTATGCCGGAGGTTTCCGTGGTGGGGTTGATGTTCAATTGACCGATAAGTTTTTTGCAGATGATGCTTCTTTAAAAACCACCTATGTGATTCCGTTGGTTATGGGGAACTTCTCGGGCGTTGATTCAGTGTTGAGAGGCTCGCCCAAGGGCGGAAATCCTGCGCGTCAGAATGTTAATGAGTGGAAAGTCGCTCCTAAGGATTATGTTTTGTTTTGCGTTAATTACATAAACAAGTATAACGCAACATACATAAGACGCGGAGTTGAACGTTTCGACAAGCTGCAATTTGAGGATAAAGAAATAGGACGCGAGAACACAATTGTTATTCATGCTACCAAAAAAACTGAAAATCCGTGGGATTGTCAATTCTGGATTGATGTCGATCACACCTTTGCGCAAGGCGAGAAATGGGAATTGTCAATGGATATAAAAGCGGCTCAAAATGCTTCGATAGGTACACAAATACATAAAGCCGCGGGCGAATATTTGAGCGGAGGAAATATCGGTGCTGTTGGTTTTGCAATGGATTGGACGCATTTCTCAAAAAGCGGAACATTTGGAAGCGGTGACAAAGGCGGCCATTCTATAGCATTCAACCTGAACGATAATCCTGATGCCAACGATTATTATTTGGATAATGTTAGTTTCAAAATCAATGGTACTGAGTACATTACCAATATTGAGTGCAATAATGTCGAGTGTAAGAATTTCTACACAAAAATCAATAAAGGCCAAATACAACCAAGTGAATACGGCGAGGTTATTTTGTATAAGAAAGACACAATTGGGCATGCCAAAGTGACAAATAATCGTCATATTGGCGAATTCGTTGAAAATGGCGACATCATTTACACTACCTCTAAAACAGCAAAATCTATTGTTTTGCCTATCAGAGCTAATGTGGATGAGGAAATGCTTACTTGCAATCTGGTGTTGGATTTCGACAATAATGGAAACTGCACAGTAACATCGGAAACAGATGGCTGCGTTGCTGAAGGCTCAGGAAAGTATGTTGAGAATGGAGCAATTAAAGCTTGGGGTGATAAGGATCGTGATGTTTTGTACCTGGATTATACTCTTGACTTTGGAACCCGTTTTGGTGGAGAGAAGGTTTTCTATGAAGTAAAAGACACTTTGGTTTGGAGAGATAGAGGTGCCGCCGCTGGAGTACAACAATTCTATCCGCAATATTCCGAACAATAAAAGACAACAATGTTTAACAGATAAAGGCTTTGGGCATCGCTCAAGGCCTTTTTTGTTTGCAGTGCGATAATATTTTTTCAAAAATATATACTTTTGCACCCTCAAAAATTGGGCTAAAAATGAAGCAAATCAGAAACATTGCAATCATTGCACACGTCGACCACGGAAAAACAACATTAGTTGACAAAATCCTTCTGCAAACCAAACAGTTCAAGGAACACGCCGCCGGCGAACTCTTCCTCGACAACAACGACCTTGAGCGCGAGCGCGGTATAACCATTCTGTCGAAGAACGTTTCGATGGTTTACAAAGGTGTGAAAATCAATATCATCGATACTCCGGGGCACTCCGATTTCGGTGGTGAGGTTGAGCGTGTGCTGAACATGGCCGATGGCGTTCTGCTTCTGGTTGACGCCTTCGAAGGCCCGATGCCGCAAACCCGCTTTGTGCTTCAGAAAGCCTTGCAAATTGGTCTGAAGCCGATTGTTGTCATCAACAAGGTTGACAAGCAGAACTGTCGCCCCGACGAGGTTTGCGAGCAGGTTTTCGAGTTGATGTTCCAACTCGATGCCAACGAGGACCAACTCGATTTCCCGGTAATCTACGGCTCGGCAAAGAACGGCTGGATGACCGACGACCTGAAAAAGCCGTCGACCGACATGCTGCCGCTGCTTGAGGCCATTCTTAAATATATTCCCGAACCGCACGCTGAAGAAGGCTCGCTGCAGATGCTCATCACATCGCTCGACTACTCGTCGTATGTGGGCCGAATCGCAGTGGGGCGCGTTCACCGTGGCACTATCCACTCTGGCGAGCAAATCAGCCTTTGCAAACGCGACGGCTCGATTGTGAAATCGCGCGTTAAGGAGTTGTATGTGTTTGAAGGAATGGGTAAGGCAAAGGTTGATCAGGTTGAGGCCGGCGACATTTGCGCCGTTATGGGAATCGAAGGTTTCGAAATAGGCGACACTATTGCCGACAACGAGAATCCCGACGCTCTGCCGCCAATCGCCGTCGATGAGCCGACAATGAGTATGTTGTTCACAATCAACAACTCGCCTTTCTTTGGTAAGGACGGCAAATTTGTGACTTCGCGCCACCTGAAAGAGCGTCTTGAGAAGGAACTTGAAAAGAACCTCGCCCTGCGCGTTGAGCCGACTGATTCGGCTGACTCGTTCACTGTTTTTGGCCGCGGTGTGCTTCACTTGTCTATTCTGATTGAGACAATGCGTCGTGAAGGTTATGAGCTGCAAGTAGGCCAGCCACAGGTGATTATAAAAAATATTGGCGGCGAAAGATGTGAGCCGGTTGAGGAACTCACCATTGACCTGCCGGAAGACTGCTCGGGCAAGGCTATAGAGATGGTTACGCGCCGCAAGGGCGAACTGCTGAATATGGACCGCAAGGGCGACCGCGTCCACCTGGATTTCAAAATCCCGTCACGAGGCATCATCGGTCTGTCGAGCAATATGATGACCGCCACTGCCGGCGAGGCAGTCATTGCCCATCGCTTCATCGATTTTGAGCCGTATAAGGGCGAGATTGAGAAGCGCATCAACGGCTCGCTGATTGTGATGGAGAGCGGAACAAGTATTGCCTACGCACTCAATAAGTTACAAGACCGAGGTACGTTCTTTATCGAGCCGATGGAGGAGGTTTACGCCGGTCAGGTGATTGGTGAGAGCACACGTCCGGGCGATATAGTCATCAATGTTACTAAAACAAAGAAACTCACCAATATGCGTGCATCTGGCTCTGATGAGAAAGTGAGCATCGCACCGCCGGTAAAATTCTCTCTCGAGGAGGCTCTCGAGTACATCCAAAAGGATGAATATGTGGAAATTACGCCGCACTCGATGCGCCTGCGCAAAATCATCTTGGATGAGACCGAGCGCAAACGGGCTAATATGCGCGAACAAAGTTTAGGATAAAAGCTAAGAGTTTAGAAGTATAACTTGGTTGTTCGGTCAATCGAAGAACCAAAATTTTTCGGCATGACAAAATTCTTTTTGTCATGCCGAACTTGTTTTACGGCATTTGAAAAAAACAATGATTAATAATTAATGAATTATGAAAAAAAATTATTTCTTTTGTGTCTTCTACGTTCTTTGTGTGGAAAGATATTTAAACCCTTGATATTTTATAATTTAATCAACATAATGTTTAACTAAAAAGAAAGAAAATGAAGAAAATTCTATTCATTTTATCGGCTCTTCTTCTGACTGGAGGAGGGTTGAGTGCGCAGAGCACACCTGCTCAAAAAGAGAGCAAAGAGAAGTTCAAACAAAAGAAGTTTGAATGGAACTTGGGTGAAAACCCGTTCCTGGTTAAGGACAACGCGTCAAAAGATTACTATTACAGTTATGCCGACGACGACCGTTTGACCGTGACACCTGCCGGCGACATGACGTTTGCGCTTACCGGCTGCGATGCTTCAAAAACCCGCCCCCTGGTTGTTAAAAACAACAGCGATGAAACCATTAATGGTATACTGTATTTTAGTGGCGGCTATTATTATGGTCTTGAACCTGATGTTGAATTGGGCGATCCTGTTTTTGGCGAAAACAGCTCCGACTTCAACAACATGTTTTTGTTTTCTTACTTTGAGCTTGACGGCTATGCCTACGCTGTCAATGCTTATATGTATTCTGTTGTGAGAACCAACCTTGCCACAGGCGAGCAAATCACAGCTACGGGCACATCAGGATACGCGAGCCTCGCCTACGACGGGCAGACATTCTGGGCTTCGGGCGGCAACGACAACTATATTTATGCCCTTGATGCCGACCTCAACCCTACAGGGAAAAAAATAAATGTGGGTTACTCTTCCTTTGTGACTTGGACAGGAACTGAACTGTTGGCATGCGAAAGATACAATCCTCCTTATAAAAGCGATGTTTCTGGTTCGCGCATGAAAACCTACGATGTTGACGGCAATCTGACTGCCGACTACGGCGTAACAAGCGTTCCTGTTTATATGAATGCCACTTATGAACCCGGCACAGGAATTGTTTGGGCTTCTACCCGTGGTTCTTTGATTGGTTTTAGTTTGCAAAACGGCAAAGTAACACTGGAGGCGGGTTCTTATTATTATGGTATTATTGCCGGATTCGATAACGACGGCCTGCCTTATATAACCGATTACGACAACTATACCTTGTACAAAGCTGAAAAATTCAGCATAATGCCTAAAGGTCTTAATCTGTCGCAGTCAGCAATTAACCTTGGTCCCGGCCAACAGGTGACAGTCAACATCACGGTTGACGCACAAGTGGGCTCGCGCGAAATAGGCCTGTATTGCTATGGTATGGGTGATATGCTATTTGCGCGCAAAATGGTGATTGAAGTTGATGCCGAGCCCGAATTTGAAGCCACCAACGGCTTGCAGTTCTCGGCTTTTGCCGACTATCCGGCAGCTACACAGACAGCATGGATTAAGAACACAGGATGCAGCCCTATTATTTTCGATGAGATGCCAACTATTGGTACCGAATATTTCGAAATATCAAGACTTGTTCCTTCTGATTTTGAAGGCTATTTGTCAGCAGGCGATTCGGTTGGCGCGGTTATTAGCTTCTTTACTGAAACAGCCGGCGAATACAAAGACACAATGACCATTGTAACCGAAAATGCCGGTACAATAAAAATACCTTTTGCTGCCACAGCAAGCGAGCTTGGCTACACTGTTCCCGAAAGTGTTACTGCTGCAATTGATTGCGATGCCAACACCGCATCAGCAAACGCCACTATTGCCAACAACAGCAATGCGACAATGACAATTTACGGCAAAGCAAATGTTCTGTTTGATATTTACACAGTATATTGCACTTCCGAAATAAGCATACGTCTGCTCGATGCCAAAGGCAATGTTTTGTATTATGTGCCAGAAAATACATATTCTGCGCAGAACATGCATTATCAAGTTGAACAGAATTTGCCAAAGGGTAAATATACTCTTCAATTGGGAGACAGATGTGCTGATACGTGGGACGGCGGCGGATACATGAATGTTTCTGCCGAAGGACAAATTATACTCAATCACATACAACCTGTTCAAGGCAAATATGTTACAGAATTTACTTTTGAAGTTAACCCTTCATTGAATGTCAAAGTGGCGGCAGGGCAGACTATCAACAAACTCTCATTCCCAATTGCAGGGCTTGCCCTTGATGAGCCGGTAGAATTGTTAGTCTCGTTCGATGGTTTGTCGGAAGCTATTGACACCATCACAGTGAACCTTACTTCGGGCGAGCCAGAGCTCACGGTTGCCGACACCTTCGATCTTGGCCAACAACTGTTCAGTAACAGCGAAGAATTCTATTATTACTATTACTATTTCTTGCAACCGCACACGTTCACCATTGCCAACACAGGCTGCGGTCCGCTCTATATTGATAAAATAGAAGTCAATAACCCGCGTTTCGCACTGTATGACGAAAATGCACAATATTCTTTTGCTTCTTTTGTTGGTTCATTGGAAGATATTGAGATTGATGCGCGGGGCACATACGAGCTGAAACTCTATATTTATCCCGACAGTGCTGGCTTGTTTACCGACAACTTGTCTGTTATTGTTGGCGACGACACCACCAATGTTGTGCTTACTGCCACAGGCGTAAAAATGCCAAGACTTGAATATGAAGGCGAAGGCTTAGGCTTCGTTAATGACACTGTCGATTGCAATGCAACCAGTGCTACAATAAAGGGCCGCATCGCCAACAGCGGCGAAGGCGATCTTATTGTCAACGAGCCTATCAAAATCCAATATCAAGCTGGAAATGTGAATGCAGGTGCATTTGGCGTTACCAATACAGAATTAGGACTCAGCAGCAACTATAATTATACGTATTTTGAAGATGGTGACTTTGCTTACTTTATGCCAGCTACCGAAGGCGAGTACACTGTGGAAGTGTGGAATAATGGTCCGAACGATGGAAAACTTGTTATAACCAGCGGCGACAAGACAGTGCTTGCGCTTGATTTAGCCACTACTTATTCAAACAACACTCGCACGTTCACACTCACTGCCAACGATATTGTTCGCGACACTGTTGCTCCTGGCGACACCATTGATATTGAGATGACCGTTGAATTTACAAGTTCGGCATCCAGCCTTCCGGGACCATTACTCCCTTATCCAATTGGCGATAATTCTAGGACATTTACCTATCAACTCGCCTCCAACGACCCATATGCGGACTATTACTATCCGTATATTACAATGCAAGGCAAGGTTGTAATTGTGGAGGCCGCGCCACAACTCGTGTTGCCTGACACAGTCAACTTTGGCGAGGTTTCTGTCGGATTTGAAGAGAGAAAAGACTACGAGATTGAAAACAACAGTTGCGGTGGTTATGAAATCGATAACATTTGGGTTGTAAACAACGATAGTCCGTTGTACGCTGATGAGGATGGTATTTGGTTCGAGCCAACTACGGAAGGCACATTCTACAACACCCTCAAGCTGGCTATCTCTTACGATAGTGTTGGAACTGAGGTTAAAGACACCTTCGATATAGTATTGAGTGGTGTTTGCGTTGCATCTCCGATAGCTGAATACAACGACGATCCTATCGAAATTGTGGCCGAAAAGGGTGCAACATCGGTAAAAGTAACTTCTGCTGCCATCAGTAATGTGGGCACTGCAACAGCCTTGAAGTTGACTGAAGCCAAATTGGCCGTATTGCATGTGTTCACTGGTACAGGATCAACTCCATCTAAAATAGGATGGCAATTGGATCGGTTAGTTAATGGTAATCCTGCTCATATTAAATCAGTGAACTGCAATACTTACACTGAAAGTAATCAGATGTTTAATTATGAATTAGGCGTACTTTCTGCTGGAGATTACAGATTGGATATGTTCGATCAAAACTATGGTTCATGGAATAATGGTTACATCTGGATAACCACATACGATGGAACAGCCGTTTTGCTCGACCAAACAAAGAAACAGAATAGAAGCTATAATAGCTATTCATATTTCGTAGCCGAGCAGGAAAGCACTACCGTTTCTGTTGCAGCTGGCGATTCTGTCAAATTTGAGTGGGAGATTCCAGTAAAAGGTTTGGATGCCGGCGATTACTACTTTGGCCGTGTATACAGAACCAACGATGCCAATATGCCGGATATCTATATCAATGTTAAAGTAACCATCAACGAGGATTATGCTTACGATTATAACAAAGATTCGATTATGTTCACTCCGGTTCATACCAAAACACCGGCCTATTCATCGGTTACTCTGCGCAACCGCGGAACTATAGCTATTAATATGACTGATAATTGGTTCAAGAGCGAAGAAGATGATGATGCAGAACAACTGTTCGAAATATATCGCGTTTCCGGCTCTGCTAACGTAGAAGATTCCTTGACCATTTCTATCAAATTCAAAGGAAGCGAGGTTGCAGGCATATTCCGCGACACTCTCTATGTTGAGCATGATTATAATGATAGTGTATTCTTAGATACCATTCCTTTGGTAGCTACAGTCAACAACACTCAGGTTATTGCTGTCAGCACACCTAACAGCCGCTACGCTGTTGCTGGTGACACAATAGACATCAATGTCTCCTTCGACAGTCCGGTTATTATTGTAACTGATACCACCTTTAAAGAGTCGTTGCCGAAATTGGCCATGAACACCAACGGCTTTGCTTTGCTCGACACAACAACTGTAACTCCGTTCCGTGAGGATGAATACACAATCACTTTCCGCTACGCCGTATTGCAGGCTGACAATGTGGATCTGTTCGACTATACTGAGGACAGCATCTATATGATGGGATGTCAACTTATTGATAGGGATGGAATGAAATTTGATGAAGTTAAGCTGCCTGCAGTTGGTACATTATCATCGAACTTCCCTGTTACTATCGACAACATCTTGCCGGTATATGTGGCTGCAGTTTCCGATACTGTTACAACCGACAGCGTAGTAACACTTACAGTTCTCTTCAGCGAGGCAGTTAAAGGCTTTGGTGAGGATGTCATCGCGCTGAGCAATGGAGCTAAGATTAACAACTTCTTTGCTTCCGATGCTACTACTTATGTTGCCGAGCTGGTTCTGCCGCATGCTGCTGTAACTAACATCAGCATCAATGCCGAAGTAGCCGATTTGGCCGGAAATGCAATAAAGATTGCTTGGTCAAGCAATGTCGCTACTGTTCACGATTTCGACACAACAGTTGTTGAGCCTACATTCGACAATGTTGGCTACAAGAAACTTGTCTGCAAAATCTGTGGTGAGACAATCTACATCGACACAGTTCCCGCAGTTAAATTGGAGTCAATTGCTTTGACCAGCCTGCCTGCAAAACTCAACTACAACTTGGGTGAGGTTATTGACCTGACCGGAGCACAGCTGACACTGACCTTCAACAACGGAACAACCCGTGTAATTGATCTGACAATGGCCATGATAAGCGGCTTTGATGTTACAGCATCTGGCAAGCAGACAATCACAGTAACCTATGTTGAAAACGGCGAGACATTTACTACTACATTCGATATCGAGATTGCTAATATCTCGGCAGTCAGCGAGATTGCTGCAGCCGAAGTCAGCATTTACGCCTTCGAGAACACTATCGTTGTTGAGGCAGAAGCCGACGGCAGCGAGATTGCAGTATTCGACGTCAACGGCCGTATGGTAGCCAAAGCTACTGCAACCAGCAGCCGCACCGAGATAGAGATGTCGGAAGCAGGTGTTTATGTTGTTCGTATAGGCAACACAGCACAAAGCGTAGCTATTAAATAAAATAGTTATCGATATAAACAGGTGGAGGCGCCATAAAAGGCGCCTCTACTTGTTTTATATAGGCGTGTCATTATCAAAGTGACAAGTTGGCACTATGCCAGTTTGCTTTATTTTATGCGTGTCAGAAGACAATGATGATGTTAGTCGTAAATGCTATGTCATATGTTTATGTCATAAATCGGCAATTTTGGCACGAAAAAGCGGGTGAATCGGCTTTGGCACAGATTATGATAAATGCCGCATCGGCTTTCGGGCTGAATTTTGAAAACATTTATTAATTAAATATCATTTAAAAATGGCACAAGTATTAAAAGGTAAGGTAATTCCAGGCAAAGCACTGGTGTTGCCGGCAGAGGCTGAGACAAAGACAGCAGGCGGAATCTACATTCCCGACACCGCAAAAGACAAACCCACTCAGGGCAAGGTTGTGTTGCTCGGCGCTCCGCTGAAAGACGAAACCCCAATCGACGTTAAGGTTGGCGACAATGTGATGTACGGCAAATATTCGGGCACCGAGGTCGAAATCGACG
>JAFZWI010000095.1 GCA_017617355.1 Salinivirgaceae bacterium
CTCACTGCCACTGTCCGCAACGACGGGAAGGCGAACCGCCAGAGATGAGCCAGAAGACCTGCAAAACGTTTCGCCGAAAGGCCTCGAGGAAGGAACCGTCGGCAGGTGATTTAATTAGTTATGAGGTTATTAACCGTAAGTTTCGCAGTTATGGCGAGTGCTTTACTGTGGGCTGTGCCGTTGTTCGCGCAAAGCGACAGCACTATTCATCGCGACGTTGAAGCCGTTGATGTAGAGGCGCATACCCAGAAGCGTCAGGCTGTACCTATGCAGACAATGTCGGCTGTTGAGATTCAGCAACTTGGTGTGCAGAATCTGGCCGATGCTGTGCGGCGTTTCAGCGGAACCAACGTCAAGGATTACGGCGGCGTTGGCGGACTGAAAACTGTATCGGTACGCGGTTTAGGTGCGGCTCACACGGCCGTGAGCTACGACGGTGTGGTTGTAAGCGATTGTCAGGCAGGTCATATCGACATTGGCCGGTTCGACATTGGCAGCATCGAGACCATTGCGCTCACAATCGGGCAACCCGACGGTCTGCTGCAATCGGCAAGCGCTTTCGCACAAGCGGCAATGCTTTCAATATCAACTCGGAAACCCAACTTCGCCCAAAGGGAGACCGATGCCAGTGTGCGGCTGAAAGGCGGCTCGTTCGGCTACTTCGACACGCAGGTTGAAGCTGCGCGGAAGGTGCGCCACTCAACGCTGTCGGGCACGGCGCAGTTTATGCGCAGCGACGGTGATTACCGCTACACCATTCCAAACGTTGACACAACCGAGACGGGCCGCCGCGACAACTCCGACATTCGCAGCGCACGCGCTGAGATAAACCTAACAACCGCCGACAGCAGCCGTTTCCAAAACCACCTAAAGGCTTACGGATTCTACTCTGAGCGCGGTTTACCCGGGTCGGTTATCTTCTATTATCAGCAGGCCAACAAGCGACTTGCCGACAAAAACTTTTTTGTGCAAAACGACTGCCGTTTGCGCTTGCGTGACAATCTAATGCTCAGATTCCAAGCAAAATACAACTACTCTTGGAACCGCTACGAGGACACCAATGTCAAATACACCAACAGCCGTTACGTTGAATTGAACACGCAACACGAAGGTTACTTGTCGGCAGCTGGGCTGTGGAGTTGGCGGCCGATTGATGTGTCACTAGCGGGCGATGTGATTTACAACACACTTGAAAGCGATATAAAAGACAATCCGCAACCACGCCGCCTGACGCTTCTGTCGGCACTGAACGTGCGTGCGGTTTTGCAGAGTTTCGAGGCTACGGCAACACTTGTGGCGCGTCACGCGAGCGAGAAGGTTGAGTTCGGCAGCCGTCCAGACGATTTGAAACGGCTCACCCCTGCATTAAGTCTGAAATGGAGCAACAATCGGGCAACTATTCGTGCAATGGCGAAGGAAACCTTTCGTGTGCCGACATTCAATGAGTTGTATTACACAACATTAGGTACTACCGGACTAAAACCGGAGGAGGCACGTGAGTTGAATGTGGGCTTCGATTTCGGCACTGACAAATTCGATTTTTCAGCCGATTTTTATGCCAACGATGTTGATAATAAGATTGTTGCCATTCCGACATTGTATGTTTGGAAAATGGCCAACTACGGCAAAGTCAAGATTTGGGGCGCTGATGTGGCTGCCGGTACGGAGTTCAACATTGCCGAAGTGAAGCTGAAACTCACAGCAAATTATTCGTATCAGAAAGCCATCGACGTAACAGACAGCAACTCAAAACTTTATAAATCGCAGATTCCGTACACACCTTTGCATTCGGGCAAGGCGGCGGCGGTTGCTACATTCGGGAAATATTCATTATCAGCAACATCAATCGTATCGGGCAAACGCTACTTTTTGGAGTATAACATCCCCGACAACGAGATTGAACCCTACGCTGAATTTTCGGCCACGGCCACAAGGCGTTTCGACATCGGCAAAAGTCAGTTGACAGCAAGCCTATCGTGCTTAAATATCACTGATAATCAATATAGTGTAATAAAATACTACCCTATGCCGGGGCGACAATTTCAATTGCAGTTTAATTTCTTTTTATAAACCATTAAATTTTATTTAAAATGAAAAAACAGTTTGTTAAAATTTTGAGTTTGTGCGTATTAGGCGCAACAACAGTTTTCGTATCGTGCGACAAGAACAACGATGACGAGAAACCAGAAGTAAAAAACGAAAAGCGCGTTTACATTTTGAACGAGGGCTCGTGGAATGGTAACAATTCAACTCTCGACGTGTATTATCCTGACGGTGAGAATGATTATCAGTCAAAGATTTTCGCTGCAGCAAATGGCCAGGGTTTAGGTGATACAGGCCAGGATTTGCTCGCCTATGGCGATCGCATTTATGTGAGCGTTTGGGGATCGAACTATCTTGCAAAACTTGACCCCAAAGGCAAAATTGTTGAAAAACACGAGTTTACCCCAGAAGAAGGCCAGCCGCGTTATCTTGCTGCAAAAGACGGTTTTATCTACGTTTCGACTTACGGTGATGCCGTTTTAAAATTCGACACTACATCAATTGCCGTCTCACTTGGTAAAGTTGCTGTTGGCAGCAACCCTGAAGGTATTGCAGTCGCAGGCAACAATCTGATTGTCTGCAATTCTCAGAAAGATGGCGCTGTCGACAATCGCATTTCAGTAATAGATTTGGCAACCTTCACGCTTAAAAAACAAATCGAGTCAGCCGAATTTAACAATTACCAAATAGCTTGTGTTGTTAACGACAGCGTATATGTTACTTACTACACACCGATGTACGCTATCGAAATGCTTAATATTGATGTTGAAGCAGGCACTATAAAACATTCTGGAGCAGCCACAAAGATGGTTTCATATAATGAAAAACTGTATTGTGCAAATTCAGCTACCGTTTATGACGCTAATTGGGTTCCCACAACCAATACAAACTTTTTTGTTCGCGATATCAAAGCTGGAACAGACACGGAAATATTGGATTTGACTTCAACGCCCGAAATTAAAACAGCATCGGTCTATCTGTTTGAAATTGATCCTAATAATGGCGATTATTATGTCGGTACAACCGATTCTCAGACCAACGGTAATATCTACCGTTTCGACAAAGACGGAAACTTCATTGTAAAATTTGAGACAAGTGGTATCAATCCTAACCATGCCGCTTTCTTAAAATAGTTGCTTTACCGAAGAATGCGGGTGCGCTTGCGCACTCGCTTCTTTATTTTTTAAAGAAATGAAACACACACTTTTAATAGCAATTGCAGTCTGTTTTTTGCAAGCTTGCGCCAACCGCACCAACCTTTCGGAACAAAGCGGCGAAAACGTAGAATTTAAGTATGCCACCAACCTGAAAATAAGCAAGTTGGATAGCTGTTGGGTAGCCGAACTTCGCAACCCATGGGACAGCACCAAACTGCTTCATTCTTACGTTATTGTGCCCGCCGATTCGATTCTGCCTTCGACATTGCCCAATGGAACTTTGGTGCGCACACCGCTGCGTAAGGCGTTGGTTTTCACGTCGGTGCACACGGGACTGATTGTGAGTTTGGACGCTGTGGAACAAATTGCCGGAGTGTGTGATGCCGAATATTTACAACAACCACTTGTCAATCAACTCATTGCCAATGGTACTATTGCCGATGCTGGCAACGCGATGAGCCCTGATATTGAGAAAGTTATCAAAATGGCACCCGATGCCATTCTGCTGTCGCCATTCGAAAACGGCGGCTACGGCACAATCGGCAAAACTGGCATCCCAATTATCGAATGTGCTGATTATATGGAAGTTTCGCCATTGGCTTGCGCTGAATGGATGCGTTTCTACGGCTTGCTTTTCGGGCGTGAAAGCGTGGCCGACAGTCTTTTTGCAGTGGTTGAGCGTAACTACTGCTCGTTACGCGATTCGGCGCTGATGGCAGAAGAGCGCCCGTCGCTTCTCACCGATATGAAAACTGGCGCGGCGTGGTATGTACCCGGCGGATGCAGCACAACAGGCCGCTTCTACATTGATGCCGGTGCCAACTATCTCTTTGCCGACCAACAGAAATCGGGTGCAGTGCCATTGGCCTTCGAGACTGTCTTTGAGCGTGCCCATAACGCTGATTTCTGGTTGTTTAAGTACAACCGCCCCTCCGACTACACCTACTCTACGTTGGCCGTCGAAAACGAACTTTATACCCAATTTGCCCCCTACAACAACCATTGCATTTTTGGCTGCAACACAAGCTATATACCTTATTATGACGAAGTTCCGTTCCGTCCCGACTGGTTCTTGCGCGATTTGGTAAAAATTTTCCACCCCGATATGCTTCCCGATTATAACTTGCGGTATTATACGGAGTTAAAGGAGTAATCTTATAACGAATTGAAAGTTAGATACATATATATCATCCTATCACTGCTGCTTGCGGTTCTTGCCGTGCTCAACATTGTATTGGGTTCGGTGCGGATTCCATTGGCAGCCATTTTCGATATGCTCATGGGCGGCAATGGCGGCAATCCCACGTGGCAGGTTATTGTGATGCAGTCGCGCGTTCCGCAGTGCGTGACGGCCCTATTCTGTGGCGCCGCACTCTCGGCAGCCGGTTTGATGCTGCAAACCACACTTGCCAATCCGCTTGCCGGACCTTCGATTTTGGGTATCACATCGGGCTCAAGTCTGGGCGTGGCCATTGTCGCCCTGACC
>JAFZWI010000096.1 GCA_017617355.1 Salinivirgaceae bacterium
GAGCACTGGTCGCTGAACACCAACCACTCGTATCTGCATATGGAAAACAAGGTTGTTGCCGCACCTGAATACACTGGTTTCCTTGGCGCCAACTGCAACTATGGCAAGCTTGCGCTGATGGCAGGTCTGCAATACGTCAACAACCTTTACACCGTTGTAGGACAAAACGAGGAAACAGAAAACTTCTGCCTTTTGAGCCTTTCGGGCAGCTATCGTATCACAAAGAATATCAGCGTTTGGGCTCGCGGCGAGAACCTGCTGGCACAAGAATACGAAATCAATGCCGGCTACCCGATGCCAAAAGCAACTGTGATGGGCGGATTGAAGTTTGAGTTTTAAAGTTTTGAGTTATAAGTGATAAGTTACAAGGAATAACGTTAACGAAAACATTGACACTAACACTGACGTTGACATTAACATATAAACGAGAGAACTAACCTCTCACCTCTCCCATTATAACTACACAAAATAAAACCCGCCGCACAACTGAACGTTATGCGGCGGGTTTGTTTTTATCGGCTTTGACCGGCAGCTTATTCTACCACGAACTTGCTAACCGTCTGTCCATTGTCGGTGAAGACCTTGATAAGGTACATCGACGGTTGCAGATTCCAGTCGGTTGCTTCTATTTGTATGGTTGACATTCCGGCTACACCAATGGTATTGTCGATAATGGTCTGTCCGCTCATATCGGCAACCACGTAGCGCAAGCTGTTGCCAACAATGCCACTGACGGTGAACTTCATATCCTGGCATCGGCCCGGGTTTGGAACAACGCTCATCAGCACTTGTGCCTGATTATCGGCCTCAATGGTTACGCTAACCCAATCGGAAGCCACTTTAGTCACGCCATCGAAATCGGTCTGATGCAGACGATAGTAGTGCGTACCAACCGGCTGATTGACGTGCAGATAGCTATAGCTTGCGCCCTCATCCGACAGGCCTTTCGCCTCAACGGTATCAACCACCTCAGACTTGCCATCGAACATATGCTCAATAGTGAAGTATGCGTTGTTGTGCTCCGACGCGGTGCTCCAGTTGAGCTTAACATCGTTGTTTGGCGTTGCTGTGGCATCGAATGAATAGAGTTCGATGGGGAGAGGGTTGGCACTTGGATTCTCAGTAGCAAAAGTCACAGTCACTCCGTTATTACCGGCAAGAGCACGCGGCGCTGCTGTTTTAAGATTGCGGTTCGTACTTTGTCGTTTTGCTGCACGTGGCACCTTGTATTGTCCGCTAATAAGCACTTTTTCCTTCGAACGAATATATCCAGAACTATCATCTGAGAAATGCACGTCACTCATGCCAAGGCTTTCCCACTGTCCATTTTGGTAAGCGGCCACCAACAATTCTCTCGGTTTCCATATCTGGCTGTATGAAGAATCACTCCAATAAAGCTCTATTTGAGCATGTGTTGTGTTTTCGTTGCCTATATGCCACGATTCAAGCCAACTTACCTTTTGAATAGGTTCTTGAAGCGACCTAACTAATGGCGGCATTGCAGTCACATACTCTGCAACCAAATACGCAGCATCGGTCAAACCATACACACCCAACTGCGCTAAGCCATGCGCTTCGGAACCTATCGGGAAGACGAAATCCGCCTTGCCGTCTTTTTGCATTTCGCCAATGACAAACGACTTAGAATTAGCTCCTGAAGTTGTTGCCGTAGTGCTCAAAGCAAGCCGTGCTTTCGATGTCGAACGAATGATTCCTTGTTCAAGTTTCAAATGGCCTGTAACAACAATGCCTGTACCCAAATCGACACCTGACTCGCGCGCCGAGCTGTATGTGTTGGCAATTGTCAGGTTGCAAAGAGGTTTGTTTGGTGTTATGGCAAGTTTCTGCTTGGCATCGCCACACATAACCAATGTACTGTTGCCAATAAAGTCGCCAGCCGAATTGATTGTGAAATCGCCCTTGAGGTTGATTGTCTTTCCTACGGCATTAAGTTGCGACAGCTCATTAATGCTGATTGAACCATTAACATCAACATTGGAAGTCAGTGTTTTTTTGAGTTTGCTGTTGGAGCCTCCATTCTGAATCACAAGGTTCTGACACGAACTTAACGACCAGTTCTGTTCAATATCACCTCCAATAACCACCGTTGAGCCATTTTCCGCCACAACAGTTGCGTTGACAGCATCAACATCCTGCATAAAGACAATGGTCGCACCCACGCCAAGTTCTAGGGTGCCTTCGATTTTGGCTTCACCGTAAACTGTCAGCGTTTGGTTATCAGCCACCTTGAGCTTCCCGCTTGGTCCTATAGTCAAATCATAACATTCGCCTTTTTCAAAAACCGTCGGATAATTACCATCGATTTCTGTAACTGAAATATTGACACCGTCATCAACTTTATATTTATTTGGGTCCCAGTTGGTTTTGGTTGCATACACATTTGTAGCGGCAGTCGGTAACCAGTGAAGCGTCGGATATGAGAATCCGAATGTTATTTTGCCGGGAGCAGATACGGCATCATGCGAAATCAGGTATCCCATTAGCGAATCCTTGTCGATAGGGAACAAATCCTTTGCCAAATCCGTCTCGCCTTGGCGCTCCCACTTGCCACCTGTATAAAGAGCAACCGATGCTACGTCCAAATCCTTCAAACCGCTGAATTCGCGGTCTCTCCAACTGATTAGAACGTGCGGAACAGCTGAGCCTTCTTCGTAATCCAAAGTCCAATATTCGCTTTTACTTACCTTATTGAGTCCTGCCTGCAAACTTTCACGATTATTAGGCTGCTCGCTATGATACGACACCTGATAAACGCCAGTATCGTTCTTGACTCGGCATATTGCAATAGGTGCGTAACGGTCACTGCCGCCTATCGGGAAGAAGATGCTGTCGACAGCTACATGTTTAAGTTTATGGACTGCGCCATTGATGTAGCTTTCCTCGCTATAGTCCGTCATCACTGCGTCAGCACCCAGAAGAATCGGATTCGAAGTTGTGAATATGCCTTTTTTGAGTTGCAATTCTTTGGTAATTGTCTGCGAATAAGTAGTAGAAATAGCCGACGCTGACGAATTGTTATTGACTACAAAATGTGTGAACGATTCCGGCTTTCCGATTGTCTGAAGCGCATTACCATTGAATATGACAGCGCCCGAACCACCTTCGAAATCATTGGCCGCCTCGCTCGACTGCGGACGTTTCCAATCGCCTTGACAATAAATATCGACATCATCCAAAGCACGGACTGTTGTACCAACCGTAATTGTCTTTGCCACACTGATAGAATTATGTATTTCCTTCTCGCCAGATTCAATCAATTCGAGATTATAGAACGACAGCAAGCCATTCTCCGATTTCAGTATTTGTGACGAAGTGCCGTTTAATTTGACGGTACCTTTACCATGCAAAAACTCGCCGGCTTTATTAGTGAAATCACCTCCCACTTCAAGTATACCGCCATTGCAATTGACTGTGCCACTTTCAATCGTGAAATCTTTCTTGACCACGAGCGATTTACCCGGTTCTACCGAGAATGTCACAGTTGCATCGCCCTCATTTTTAACAATGAAATTGTAGAACGGACAACCATTCATCTCAATATCGCGGTTAAGCGACGACTGCCAAACTATGGTCGATTTGTTTCCATGGTCGAATGTGCCGGCATTTGAGAACTGCCCTTTGATGAAGACAGAATCGTAGGCCGTGAATGTAGCATTCTTGCCAATAATCAATCCTGATTTTGTGTTCTCTACCTTAAGCTGATTACCCTCATTAAGTGTAAGAGAGGAACCTTTATACAAGGTGATACCCTTTGCCTTCACATAACCATCCACATCGACAGTATTGTCATCGCTGTAAATAACTGGGTAATAGTCTTCCGCAACTTCATAAATGTGCAATTCAGTCTCCTTTGAAGGTGAAGCCGGGCTTTCTGTTTCCATATTTATCCAGTTATTGGGATTATCCCAACGGTTGCGGTTGGGGTCGTGTTCCACACCTTCGATAACCATATTATCTCCACCAACCCACTGTAGTACTGTACCTGTGTATTTCCATCTAATTGCGCCGGTATTCGGTTTCCCGTCATCTTCCTCGAAATAGTAGCTGGCAGCAACGCCAACGGCATCGACAAATGCTACGATGCCATTTGTCGCGTCATTGTCACGTGTAGCATTATAGCGCGGACCGGCATTGAAATAAACATTACTAATGGTAAATGTTGAATCGTCTTCTGCCGTTCCATAATTGTTCTCGAACCAGATGTAGCGCCCACCAGGTGCACCGCTCACATATTGTCCGTTAGACAAGTTATTGTCGCGGTCAATCTTAGCATCAGCATACAGATGCAAGCCGGATGAGTTGACACGCTCAACCTTGTAGTATTTGGCGGCAATGTTTCCATACACATTGAAGGAGTACGTACCGTTTACATTCTGCGATGTAACAATAGCCTCATGGTTCAATCCTCCTACCATCGACAACGTACCTGTCGAATTAACATTGATAACAGCATTGTTGCCCATTTTGAGCTTACCGTCGGATTGCAAATTCAACGTACCCGTAATATTCACATTGTCAACACCCGTACCGTCACCAATGTTCATCACATTCGACATAACATTCAGCGCACCTCCATTGATATCGAGGGTTCGGTTGACAAACAACTCGTTGTCATTCAAGCTATAAGTTCCGCCCTTGACGGTTACATTATAATATGCGTTGCTGCCTGGATTGAAGGTGTGATAGCCTTCAAGTGGCAGAGGTGCTGTACCCGCCAAAATGAGTGTCTTCGACTGCGGAACAAATGTTCCGTTGTTGACATAGCTGCCACCAACCGTAACGTCGTACGATGTCACATCGAACACTCCTTGATTTATAATAAAATTGCCACCAACCGTCATTGCCGACTGGGCCTGCATTGTACCGAGGTTATCAATCACCAGATTGTTGAAGGCTTGCGCACGGTTCTGAATGGTCTTGACACCCACACCCGACATTACAACAGTACCATTGCTAACCGTGAGTTTGCCCGCAGTGCCGACAACCCAGTTTCCAAGGACATTGAGTGTATCGATATCTGAATTCATTATCAGCGTTCCCTCAACAGTAACATCGGAAGTAGCCGTAAGAGCATGTCTGATAGAATCGGCATCTTCGGTGTTAATAGCAATTTTTAGTTCTGCGTTTTTCTCAATTGTCAGGCGTTTTGCAAATGCCGAATCGCGGGTTATCATAGGATAACGTCCGCTTCCAGCTGTTGTTGACGGTATGACAACATTGTTATCAGCTGACGGGAATGAGTTGCCTGTAATTGCTCCATTCAGTTTGGCAATCCAGTTGCCCGAATCCCACCAATCCTCGCTATTTTTTCCTGTCCAAATGTATTCCACATCGCCCTTCCATTCAATAATACCATGCGGGTCGTTCTCATAGAGCTCGCCGGCAAGCAAACCGGTTGCATTATAAACTTCAATTTTGCCTGTAGCCGACTCTACTTTGCGAATATTAACCGCACCGCCACCAGGGTTGTTGGGGAACGATATGTTCTTTATTTTTCCTTCTCTATCTTCACCGTACATATGCTGCTTATTTCTTATATCAAGGCAGACACCGCCGGAAACAACATTGCTAAACACTCCGTTGCTGAAGTTTAATTCACCGTCAATATCAGCGCCATCAGAAATGATGAGTCCTTGTTTTGCCAGGAACGAGAAGTTGTAATAGTTTGCCTTTATCAAGCCGCCGCTCTCAACAGTAAAATAGTAACGTCCGCTATTGTTGGTTATCAGAGCATATTCCGACTCTGTACCCAAAGCTTCGAACACACCACCATCTTTCACCACAAGCGATGTGGCATCGCCAATACGAAGTTTGCCGCCCGCAGTCACCTTGTACGTTCCGTAAATAGCGATATTATCAAGCGAATTACCCAAAGTGGCGACATGGCGGTTCTGGTTAAACGTGCCTTTTTGCAATGTGAAGTTACCATAAACCGTAAGGTCGTCGCTCAATTTGAATGTACAGTTGCCGTTGAGTGTCAAATCGTTAAGAATTGAACCATTGGTCTGAATTGAACATTCGCCCGAATTGTGTGTCAGGACATAGTGTCCCGACTGTGAAATGATGCCGGAACCACCAACCATAACATTACCGCCAATGGTAACCTTGTAGCCGCTCACGCAGTGCATCTTACCACTTGTAACATAGAGCGATGCCCCAATAGAAAGGTCAACCGACGAAGCATAGAACTGTTGTCCCTCTGGCTTGTCAATTTCAATCTCATAGAATGGGTTTTCGGTTGAGACACCCAAATAAACGTACTGGTTGCCGTTGCTGCCGTTGAATATGACTCGACCTGTGCCCGGAACAAACTTGCCGGTGTACTGGTTCTTCCAGTGCTGTCCGACATAGATGTTCTTGTTGTTAGCTACAAGTGTTCCACCATTCTCGTAGAAATAGAGGTCTTTAAGTACCGTAATATCGCCCTCAAGTGTTTTTGTTGTATTGCTGTTCAGATACAAGTAGCCGTACTTGGCCGCACGGATTGTCTGATTCATCGGACCGCTGTAGTATGAGTAGCAACTTGTGCCGGTAATCTCGTATTTCTTAAACGATGGATAGTTGTCATCGCCTCGAGCATAAACATTCGACTTCTCACCCATTATGAAGGTTCCCGTGCTGGATATGTGATTTGTGAGCATATCGAGTGTGCAAGACTCAAGTTTCAAGTTACCATCCATTTCAACATTACCACTTATATACTTGGTGTTCAGCGTCATATCAACGTTGTGGAACTTGCCTCCCCAAATGTACTGTCCATGATTGGCGTTAAATTTAATAGTGCCAGCACCTTCATATTCGCCCAATCCTTCCCAATAATAACCGGTAAAGGTGTGTGTCTCGCCGCCATCGTCAAATGACGCATTACTGTCAATAAATACATTACCCTTGATATTGAGCTTGCATCCGTCTGCAGCCTTCATCACGGCATTATCTTGCACAATAATAGTCCGAGCCGTACGGGTACTGCTATTATATATAGCATCGAAATTTCCGCTCAGAATTTTCTCACCGGCATTCGAGAATCTCACGCGGTTGAACTGTCCGTTCTCAATTGTCTGGTCACCGCTGCCGACAAAATTCACATAACCCGTAACATCTTTGTTAAATCCACCATGTTCGGCATCAATGTAGTAATTACCTGCAATGTTGTAATTATAGTCAGCTGTTGCCGGCCAAACAAGACCGCTGTTGACTGTGAAATCACCATTGATGTTTATCGGTGAATCCATAAACATATAGGTGGCCTGCCCCTTGAAAGTAACATTGTTGAATTCGGAGTTGCGCGGCACAACCGACACGCTACCGCCCTCAGCTGCAAAGACCACTGTTCCGTTCTGCGGCACAAAGTATCCTTTTTTGGCAATGTTCCAGTCGCCATGCACTTCAACATCGGCTGTGCCATCAATTGCAAACACACCGCCATTCTGAACCTCAACCGTACCCTTGACATACAGTGCCGGCTTGTCAGCCGATTTTGCTGCATCTTCAATTGTAAGCGAGCCGTTTGTTATAGTAAGATTTTTACATTGCGCCCCCGGCCTATATATAATAGGTGCGTTCGATTTCATCGGAATCTTAACAGACAAGGTCGTGTCAGGCAATGTCATTGGTAACCAGTTACGTTTATCGTGCCAGTTTTGGCTGACAAGTCCCGTCCACTCAATCTGCTGCACCGGCGGCCATATAATGTTTCTATCAACAGTTGCATTTTTAGGATTATCACCCTTATAATGGAACCTCTGATACTCGATAAATCCCATTGCACCATTGATTACTCCGTCCAAAGTAATGCTATTCGGGAGCAATGTGTCGCGCATAATATTAAAGTGGTGTCCTACTGTTGGTGTGCCTCCATGATTGAATGCAAGGTTGACAATCGGATTCACCATTTCATCAACATTGACTGTCAGATAAATAAGCGTGTCAATCTTTTTACTGTCGTTAGATTGAAACGGGTCTTTGTAATTGTAGCTTGTGTACATATTCGACCAAATACCATTCGACAAGTTGTTTATATCATCGATTATCGCACCATTTTCAATAACGAAACCTGTAGGAGCAAGATACTGAACCTGATAGAAATTGGCAGCCAACATACCACCTTTATATATGGTTATCATAGTGCCATGTGTGTCATGCTTGCTTGAACTACGCGTAATAACAGCATTTGCTTTCTCTGAACCGACCATTGTCAGTTTTCCCTTTACGTCCAAACGAGGATAACCGTCAAGGTGGTCAAACTGAAGCGTTCCGCCCGCGTCGATACGAAGCTCGCCACCTTTGTTAACCGTTATCATCTCGCCGTCAGGATAAACGTTATCTCCAGTAAGGTTGGTGTCATCGTTACCTATCACCAAAGTATTCTTATTGAGACAAACGGCTGCGCACGTATCAATTTCCATATTGTTTTTCAGCATCACCTTGTCTTGCAATTTGAATATCGTTGTATCGCCTTCGTCCAATATTGTATTGCGGTGGAATACTAAATCACTGAACCATTGTTCATTGGATTTGATTTTTCGTTCGGCGCATTTCTCCTTCGATTCAAAGAACACCGTGTCATTGTGGCTGGTGAACGAACCGTCACAAATCCAGTCGCCATAGATGGTTATCGAATTCGACTTGCTGGCATCACTACCCACTGAGAATGTAACACCCTCGTCAATTTTAAGTGTATCAGCTATCAGCTTGCCTGCCAAAGTTTTAGTACTCGAAGTCGAGAAACGGATATTACGGCACTCAAGTGCTGGTATAGTCTGATTACCTGCGCGGTTGAAAATGAGGTTAGCATTTTCGGTTATCCATTTGCAGCCCGTTCCCAAATCAATCTTCGATGAAGCTATATTGTGAGTGAACTCGCCCATATCAAGTTTGGCATCTTTGCCCAAACTAAACACTCCTGTGTATACCGTAATACCATTGCCTACGATTGTAACCGTGTCGGCATCAACAAGCGAGAAACTATTGAAGATGTTATCCTCACCCATATTTATAGTGTGCTGTTTCTTGCCGGTAAATGTGAACGTGTTGGCATAGTGACGGAACGTTCCGTTGTTTACAATAACATCACCACTGAATTCAACAATATTGTCGCAACTGAACGAAGTATTTGCGCCAATTGTGATGTTGCCACCAATCTTGATAGTTGTCTCGTCAATCTCTTTAACACCCGAGCCATTCAGCACTATGTTGTTCAAATACAATTCAGTATAACCTCCTCCTGCATATACCTTTTGGAAATCGCCACGCTCAAAGAATACTGTTGTGGTTGTCGGGCGATAGTTACGAAGGTCGTTTGACTCGCCATAAAGATGCAAATTATACCCTTGGTCATCCAGAACCGTACCATCCTGATTGTTGTAGAAATTGCCCTTGATGGTTGTTTCTCCATTCAAGTATACCGTACGCGAAGCCGTATTATTCAGATAAACAATTCCATACGTAACATTCGAAGGCAAAATCTGGTCGGCAGCCGCTTCAAGATAAGTGTATGTTGTAGAATCAAGTTCAAAAGTGCCAAAATTTGTCGGCAGAGCCACGTCGTTTTCCTCACCTTTAACCACAGCACTATGCAATTGGCAGTTTGTGCCCATTTTGAAATTGCCACCATTGCCGGTCATCTTATATCCACGCATATACAGCTTTGTCTCCGGGTCGAACTCAATGTCGCCTTTCACAGTCAGATTGCTGTTCTGATAAAGAATGCCCGTACCCTTTTTCTCCACATTGTTCAGCACTTTGATATCGGTATCCACCTCCCAGTTGCCTCCCACATGAACAATTTTACCATTGTCGCCCCAAACAATCTGTTTGCCGTTTTCGGCCAGCGAAAGATTACCGGTAAGCGTTATTGTCTTGTCTCTAACATCAAGGGTTGTTATTGAGTCGTAAATGTAAAGCGAACCTTTGACAGCTATGTCGCCCTCGAGTTTCTTTGTCGAATAATCTTTCAGGCTATTGGTTGTAAAATAGTAATTGTACAAATAAAGATTATTATACTCAACACCACGGACAATCTGATACAAGCTTGAGTCGCGATAGTAAACCGTGCCGGCATACAATGAAACATCCATATCCAACGGGAAATTATCGCGGCCATAAACGACCAGTGCGCCGCCATAAGCTGTAAAGGCCCGCGCTCCAAGTCCATAGCTTTCCTCGGCACCGATAATATAACCAGTTCTATCAATTTGCACATCGGTATTCGCCATCATTTCAAATGTGCCTTTAATCTTTGTTATGTCACGGATATATTTTGTGCTCGTTCCCTGAATTATCAAGTTGTTAAAGACTGTTGGCTTAGTCTGCACTATACCTTTGTTAACATAGCCGATTGACGCTGAGCCACCTGTAAAAATGACTGATGCATCCCCCGTTTGTTCAAACACTTCTTCACCCACATAGTTGTACCAATATGTTGTACGGCCTGCCATATAAATATTCTTATAGGCTGCTACATGCGCCGAGTTGTCCATAATTCTAAACATACGGTTAACCACAATGTCTTTGGTTATGGTTTTGGGAGCACTTTTTTCAAATCTGATTTCCCAGAAGCGTCCGCCCTTTACAAACTGCTCTTCGCCATCGCCACAAAAATCAACAATCGATTCACCCTCAGCAAATACTCCTCCTGCGGCAATCCAATCGCCTTTAAGACTGATTTGCGCTGTGTTGCCATAGAAAGTTCCTGACTCAAGCCGCACACTATCAATAACTGTTATTGAACTCGACAACGACAGCGAGCCGTCATGGTCACTACGAATAACCAATGCTCCAATATTAGTTGTGTTGCCCATTGTCAGCTGATATGAACCTTCGCCCAAATCAAAGACCACTGGAACATTGTTGTGTGCGTATGTACCACTGCACGACCATGAGCCATTCAAAATAAGCGAATCGCACGCTGCATCATTTTGCTTAAGTGTCGAACCCGTCATCATTGTCAGCTTACCATAAACTCTAAGGCCATCATCTTTACCGTCATTCTTAACACCTTTAAGGTCAAGCGTTACATCAGAGTCAATTGTCAAATTAAGAACTTCAGCCCGTTCGTCAACTATAATTGTGTAAGCTCCCGGTCTACGCAAATGATTCAAAATCACAACAGAATCTTTTGTCGGCACCTTATGGTTTGCCCAGTTATCCGGATTGTGCCATCTATTATTTGTACCATCACCTGTCCAAACACAGCCATTAGGCATTTTCCAATCGATTAAATTCTTGGTAGCGTGGTCGTTTTCTCTTGTTTCGCCGGCCAAAGTTCCGCCATAGTTTTTAAATGTTATTGCTCCTGTGCCATCAGTGCGCTGCACATTATAAGTGGGCAGGTTGTTTTTTGCATCAAATGTGATATTATCGGCTTCCAACCCAGAACCTAAACTAACAGCACTTGAAATTGTCAACAACGCTGTACCTGTTGAGTTTGAGAAAATACCATTATTCAAACCTTTGATTTTTCCTTTTCTAATATCCAAACCATTTACTCTAGTTCCTTCAATGTCGAATTGGTCGGCCTCAAACGATGCGTTTTCTCCATCTTGTATTAAATAATACGTGCCATCAACTGTTGCCGGGTGTATCTTTGCCGGCGAATTGACGTGGCCCATCAACTCCAGTTTTCCAAGATTCAAGATTTTGCGGCCACTGGTAATTCCTATAACTGCGGCCGAATCCATGTGCAATGTGCCTTTCTCGCCGATTTTTATGCCACCCGACTCATAAAAAGTGATATCGCAATCCTTCATCCACAAGGTTCCGTTCTTGATATTAATCAAGCTATCTTGCGGTTCCGATGCCGTTGTTGTATATTGCAAATAACTGTTAGCCAGACGATAAGTACCACCATTTACAATTTCAAGCTGACGTATTGTGTTGGCTGGACCCGGGTCAAACACATGGCCTTTTCCCGTACCACCAAGAATAAGTTTGTTTCGTGCTTCGTAATGGCTGTTCATCGAGAGCGTACCGCCTAAGTTTTGCAAGTTGCCCCCAACAAACACTCGGTTCCAATAGAAATAGAAAATACCTGTGTTGATAGTTAAATCATTTATCACATAAAGGTCGTTATCTCCTGTTCTTTCCCTCGCATTAGAGCCATGAAGCGGATACAGACCTTTATAATTATTCGGGTCTGAAGTGTTTATGACAATATTATAGAATTTTTTACCATCAGTACCATTTCCATTAGCATCAAGAGATTCGCCGGTATACAAATATGTACTATTACCAACAAATGTAACGGTTCCCTGCCGCGGCTCGAAATAACCGGTCTTGCCTCTGGGACTTACAACATCGTTGTACCAATGACCTGCAAGGGTTATACCATAATATGTGTTACCACCATCAGGACTGACATCAAGTATAGCCAACGAGTCTATTTTCAGCCAACCGGTCAGGTTGATAATGCCACCAAGCCTCTTCTCGCCCTTTCCGCCGAAAGTCACATTGTTAAAGGTCGAGCCACCGATAAGCTGGAACTCGCCTTCTCCCATTTCGCCGTCAAATTCCACCTCCGACGAGCTATTGAACACTCCCAAGTTCTCCCAAGTACCCGACACTTTCAGTTTGTAACCGGTTGCCACAATGGCGCCATTGTTGATTTTCACATCACCCTTGATAGGGAAAGTATTATCGTATGGACGTTTGATAGCACTTCCCGAGAATTCCATTGTCGGATATATGTTTTCGGTGTTGTAGTTACGTATGAGCTGCTCGGCCTCGCTACCATTGAAATGCAGCTTCGCTCCCTCGGCATGTTTGAATTTACAGTTTCGACGCAAATCGAAATCGCCGCCTATCGTCAGTGTATGATTTTCTATGTCGAGACTGCCCTTGTTTTCTGCTGTAACCAAGTTTCGACCCACATAAATATCCGATGCAAAAACAACAGTGTCGGTTTTAGTTCTTTCGATATAGACATCATAGAACCGTGTGAAATCAATACTTGCGCACTCAACGGTCTGATAGACATCGGTATTACCGCGAAGATTCAACCTGCCGTTTACTTGGTGGTACTGGCCACCGCCACCGCTTATATTCTCAAAGTTACCATACAAGTTGATTGTACGATTGTCGGCATTGAGCTCACAACCCGAGAACACTTTCAAATCACCCTCAACAGTAAGGTTGCCTTTCAATGTTTTAACACCAGAGCCACGAACATGCACATTCGGCAATGTGGTGCCGGCTATCTCCTGGTCGTCACCCTCGAAACTAATAATTGCGTTTTTGTTGAGGTCCAGATTAGCTGCAGCAAGTTTCCAATCGCCATGAATTCTCACTGTCACGTTATCATTCCTGATTGTCAGTTTTGGAGAATTACCGCTTTGCCCAATCCATCCATTAATAGTCACCGTCTGCTCAATTGTTTTGGCGGTGGCACCATTAAGGACAATGTTGCCGTATGTCACAGTTGGAATTATCTGCTCATATTTTGAGCCATCGAATTGGATAGTACTGCTATCGTTAAGAATCACATCACCAAACGCTTGGGTCATCTTCTGAAAATTATTGGCGCCACTTGTTCTGATGCAAGTGTTGTTACCCATAACAATAATATTATTATCACCCGAACCACCTTTAATATCATATTCACCCATATTGAGGGTCAACAATAGTAATTCGTTCGTATAGCTGTTTTTGAGCTCCAACTTGCCATTGACGGTGATTTCACCGCCTAAAGTCTTGGTTTGTGCGTTAATCGCATCATCGTTTTCAATGATAAGGTCATTGAAAACGTATGTGCCCGTGGTGCGTTTGTAAATCGTTTGACCGTGATTACCAGAACATTTCAATATAATTTTACCGGTTGACAAAATTGAAGTTGTTCCTTTACGGTCCGGGTTATCGTAGAAATGATAGCCCAATGTGTGAGTAAAATCACCAAAATAAACTGTTGACGAACCATTTGTCATTGGGTACATGTAAAGATGACCGGCTATATATGAATCACCATCAAATGTTTTATCAAAATAATCCAGATACAAGTTGCCGTAATGTGTTCCTTTTACCGTTTGGTCAAATTGAGAATCGTAATAGGTTGTACATCCATCATCCAAAACTACTTTGCAATCTGTCGGGAAATTATTGACACCTCGAAGGTAAAACCTAGCGCCATATGCCACCGATAATGTGTTTTTGTTTTCATCGCCAACAAGCAACGCTTGCCTTTCCGTATTACCACTAAGCACAAAAGCTCCTGATTCAACAGTTATATCACTGCTAAAATTAAATGTGTCGCCAGCTCTCACATAGACTTCACCAGTTCGAATAGTTATATCTCCTGTACCCAATGAGAACGAGCCATACACCGGTGCAGGTTTTGACACTTCCGATTTCCGCAATGTGCCGCCAGTTATTGTCATCGGACTCTTCAGTGCAATCTCACCTTCAACGGTTGCTCCCACAAACGTATGATTATAACTTGCAGATGCATCTTCAATACGCGAATTTCCAAATGCCCTTAAATAGCCTGTCGAAATGATGCTACCAACAAAAGTTTTGATTGTCGACGATGAGCTATTGCAACTCACACCTGTAAAAGCGACATCGCCGTTCATTGTTATCGTCTGATTGCAATCTCCGTAAAAATACGTATGGTCAGCATTTGAATCATATTTACTGCCTGCATTAACTAAGAAATTTTTATAGAAATATAAAGCCGCAGAGGTGCTCACGCTTGAATTTTCACTGACTTCAAAATTTCCATCGAAATAGGTATTGTTCGAAACGACAACAAAACCGCCTCCACTAATCTCCACATTATTGAAATGCAAATTACCACCATTGGAAATCGACTGCACCGTGGTGCCTTTAAACACAACTATGCCCGAGCTCTTAAAATCATCCTTTTTATCTGATTTTTTAGAAAAATTTCCTAAAATAGTTATTGTCTTGTCTCCTGCGTCGAAAGCCGCACCCGAATCAATTGTGAGTGAGCCCTTAATCTTCAAGTCAGAGCCTGCCACTGCGGTTCCCGATGCCACATCAAGGTTGCTAAACAACGTTTTACCAGTGCCAGTATTCACCATTATATCCTGGCTTTTACTTTTTCCGGCAGCAAGTACCACATTCACAGCTTGCCCCGTGCCTTTTCTAAAATCAATCTCTCCACTTGTGCTGGTAAATCCTTTTGCGACTTGCAAAGTATGAGCTCCAATATAATCCGAAACTTTGGCCACACCTGATACTTCAAATGTGCCGTTCACAATCACCGTGTAACTCTTGTCGTCAGCATCGCCAAACACTAGCGTACCATTTACTGTCAAATTATTCACGTTAAGCGAATCGTCTACAGTTACGGTAGCGTTAGATGTTACCTCGAAGTTATGCGTCTCTGATTGGATAATCGCCAACCATGCATCTTGCGACATGGTTTGATTCCAAGTTGAAGGGTCGCTAAACGAACCGCCTGAAGCCTTTGACGTATAATCCGTCGCCTTTGCCGAGCCAACCGACATAGCCACAACTGCCAACCCCAACAAAAATCCGTGTAAAATATTCTTTTTCATAACAATACAATTATTTCAAACTCAACTCGAAACCACTTTTACGCAGTTTCTTTTAAAGTGCGCAAAATAGATAATACCTATATATAAAAAGAGGTTTTTGTGGCGAAATAGCCCCACAATTTGACTAATGAAAAACAGCATTTTTTGTGAACAAAATAATAACTGTTACGATTTCGCGACTACCTTCGCAAAACAAAAAAAACACGAACACAATGGAAGCCGAAAAGGATTTTGAATACGTTATCGACCGCTTTGCCGACATCAAGATTATGCGGTACAAAGTGCCTGATTTCGAAAATCTTACACTTAATCAAAAGATATTCATCTACTATTTGAGCCAAGCGGCGCTCTGCGGGCGCGACATTCTGTGCGACCAATTCTACCGCTACAACCTGCTTGTGCGCCACACCATCGACGCCATTGCCAATAGTTACCGCGGCAATCGCGAAAGCGGTGATTTCAAGCAATTTATGACCTACGCCAAACGTGTATGGTTCAGCAACGGCGTCCATCACCACTACAGCTGCGACAAGTTTTTCCCCGAAATCGGCGAAGAAGCGTTCAAACAGTTGATTATCAACTCAAATTTTGAACTTATGCCGAAAGCGGCGGGTGAATCGGTAACGGATTTTGCCAATCGGATAATCAACATAATCTATAGTAAAACAGACCTTAAGCGTGTGAGTCTCGACAGTAGCGGCGACGTTGTGAAAGCATCGGCAAACAATTTCTACAGCGGTGTGTGTCAGGCCGAAGTTGAAGCCTACAATGCCGCTCTGCCCCAACCCGACCCCGAACGGCCTCTGTCGAACGGCCTCAACAGCCGCCTTGTGAAAACCGACGGGCGCATCACGGAAGAGACTTATCGCGTAGGCGGAAAATACAGCGCAGCCATCAAACAGATTGTCAACTGGTTAGAGAAGGCCGCACCATACGCCGAAACCGACCAACAGCGTCAATGCATCGGAAAACTGATTGACTACTACCGCACGGGCGACCTGCGGCTGTGGGACGAGTATAACATTCTGTGGGTGAGCGACAACCGTCCGCGCGTTGATTTTGTGAACGGCTTTGTTGAAGTATACGGCGACCCGCTCGGAATCAAGGGCACGTGGGAAGCGCTTGTCAACTTCAAAGACCTGACGGCCACGCATCGCACCGAAACCATCAGCGGCAACGCGCAATGGTTCGAAGACCACGCCCCCATCGACAGCCGTTTCAAGAAATCGAGAGTTAAAGGCGTGACTGACATATTGATAACCGCCGTACAACTTGGCGGCGACTGCTACCCGTCAACACCCATCGGCATCAACCTGCCGAACGCCGACTGGATTCGCAAGGAACACGGCTCAA
>JAFZWI010000097.1 GCA_017617355.1 Salinivirgaceae bacterium
CGATTTCTTAATCAGATTGTGATAGCGGTCCACCACCTGCTGAACGGTGATGCCCTCTTTCTGTGCGCGGATGGTTACGGGCACGCCGTGCTCGTCGCTGCCGCCGATGAACATAACGTCACGTCCGCGTGCGCGAAGATAGCGGGCGTAGATGTCGGCCGGCACGTAAACCCCGGCCAGGTGTCCGATGTGAACCGGCCCGTTGGCGTAAGGCAGAGCCGATGTGATTGTGTATCTTTTATATTCAGTCATAAGCGTAAAAATTTGGTGCGAAAATAATGGTTTTTAGGGAAAAGTTGAGAAGATTAAAGTTTAGGGGTGAGAATTGGTAACAAATTGTTGCCAACTCAAAATCTCTACATCAACTCTTTAGGTTCAATGCCCAATGCAGCGCTGATGTTACATAAAGTTTTGATGGTGATATTGATACGTCCTGATTCTATGCGGCTCATACTTGAACGTTCCATATCGCAGAGATAAGCCAAGTCCTGAACCGACAAGTTCTTTTCTTGTCTTAATTTCTTTATTTTCAGAGCAATTAGCTTTATCTCCTCTTGGTAATCCATCCCCTTTGTGTAACATATTTGCTACACAAAGATTTTTATTTACTTTTGGGGTATGCGTAACATATATGTTACAATGATTTTTTATATGTTTAATTAAAAGTATTTTACTATGAAAAAGGCATCATTAATTCTTATGGGTATGATGGTGATTTCATCTGTTGTATTTGCACAAGATATAAAATATCCTAATCGTGGATATCGAGGATTTGCCGAAACAAGTTTAGGTTCTGGCTCTATTGATGAAATTAGTTTTTTTGAATTTGGAATAAATACCATTCATGGATACCAAATTATTCCTCAATTATTTGTTGGCGGCGGTATAGGAGCTAATGTATACGGATTAGATTTTGCTTCTGACAATAATTTTGAAGACTATAACAATACAGAATGGGATGTTATACCTGTGTTTTTAAATATTCGTGGCGACTTTATAAAAAAGAAAGTATCACCATTTGCCGATATACGAATTGGAACATCTGTTGGTGACATTGAAGGTGATTATTTTGCTTTGTCAGCTGGCATAAGATTGAAAAGAGTTAATCTATCTTTATCTTACGTATCACAAGAAGGGTATAATTACACACAACATGTTAATCGTACTAATATAGTTAAAACGGGCTCCATAGATTCTATTCTTCTTAATGTTAGTATAGACTGGGGAGCGAGATATTAATCTTAAACTACAACAAAAATGTTACTGTTGTTGAATGCATTTTTCTTCAGTGGTAACTTTAAAAAAATATAATTAGCACACTGTCACACTGCAAATTATGTGAAGTAAAAAGCCCGTCCGTTATGGGACAGCCTTAATTTATCATCAGTTCCGCTTGTTGTCCTTTTTCCTTTGCCAAGTGCCGAGAATGTTTTTGTTGGGGTCGAAAATCACATTATTAACCTTGAAATCGGATTCCACAACAAACTGTTGCTGAGGCGATGTAAGATGCAGACGAACATCTTTTCTCGCATTCTTACCCACAAGTCTGACGGTTAAATGCATCGGGAAAAAATCAGAGTCGGAGTCTTTGGTTTTGACAGCTGATTGTTGTATGTCGATGATTGTTTTACCTATCTGACTGTTATCGAAATCCACTGTGAATTGCGGGTATCCGCCGCCATATATCCAGAGGTTGAAGAAATCGACAAGAGAGGTGTCGGCGGCTTGCTCAAAGCACTGGCGGGCATCTTCTATAGTGGCGAACCCATTGCCGAAACGTTCCAAAATCATCCTACAGCCTTGTTGGAACGCCGGCTCGCCAATTTCGTTGCGCAACATAACAAGCACCATTGCACCCCTTCTATAAGTTGTCGCCTCATCGAAAATTGTGTCGTGACTCGTGGTGTCGGTCACATAAACCGTGCCTTTAGCTTGCAATGCGTTGCTGATGGTGTAGTCGTGCCAATCTTCGACAAATATGGATGACACTCGTTCAAGAAATAGCAACTCGCTAAATGTGGCAAAACCCTCGTTTATCCAAATACTACTCCAACCTTTACAAGTAACGTGGTTGCCGAACCATTGGTGTGCCAATTCGTGTGCCATAAGAGCAAGGTTATCTGCATCGGTAAGGAACGACATTGTCTGGTGCTCCATACTTATATCGCCGCCAATTGAAGCCTGCCCGTACTTTTCGTCGGCAAACGGATAAGGAGTGAAATAGTCGCTGAAGATGTTCATTACTATGTTGAGGTAGGTCATCAATCCCCTCACACTCAACGAATTCGATGGCCAATAGTAGTGAACAAGCGGCACTGTATCGCTAGTGGATAGCACTGATTGTCCTTCTTTTGTCAGATAATTTCCCACAGCCACTCCAATAGTATAATAATTGAGCGGATGGCGCACGCTGAAATGCGTAGTGTGTTCGTTTTCGTCGGCCACATCGCTAATAATCACACCGTTAGCCGCCACTTTGTACTCTATAGGACAAGTCACGTTGATATCCATTGAATCAATTTTATCGAGTAGATTCTGCCGGCAAGGCCACCAATCGCGCGCGCCGTATGGTGCTGATAGCGTCCAGATGGTGTGCTCTTCACGATTTGTGCCAATGGAACCCAACCCAGTTGATTTAAGTTCGCCATGATAGTAAACCACCACGGAATCGGTTACACCTTGTGCTAAGGCGTCAGGTAGCGTCACGGTCAGGCTGTCGCCAGAATGGCTGAAAACTAGTTGTCTGTTGTGGCTTACAACACTATCAACTTGCAAATGCCTTACAAGGTCGAAGTCAATGCTCCTTATTTTACTATCCGCAGACTTAAAATATGTTGTCACGGCACCTTTTATGAACATAGTATCGGGCCTCATCCACCAATGTGCGCGACAATAGGTTATGTCAATTGCTGCGGAGTCCTCGAGTTCGTCTAATGCTGCAGTAGATTGTCCGTTGCCGCTGCAACCAACCAACACGGCGGCAAGCATCGCTATAAATAAGAATTTGATTTTAAGCATAATATTAAACTCTTGGTTTGAAATCACAGTATTACCTTTACCGTTTCTGCGATGTCCGTTGACATGGTATTGGTAAACAACGATGCGTAAAAATATAAAATACACAGCATTAGTGGCGTTGTTTAACAAAAAAAGGCCGTCCGCTACGGGACAGCCTTTTTGTCTGCTATATAAAAATGTTTTAATATGCCGATTTAAACTGTCGCAGGAAGCGGATGTCGTTTTCGAAATAGAGGCGGAGGTCGCGGACTTGATATTTGAGCATCGCAATGCGCTCAACACCCATTCCGAAGGCGAAACCGGTGTATTTCTTGCTGTCGATGCCGCAGTTCTCCAAGACATTCGGGTCAACCATTCCGCAACCCAGAATCTCGAGCCAGCCTGTTCCCTTGCAGATGTTGCAGCCTTTTCCACCGCATATTGTGCACGATACGTCCATTTCGGCCGAAGGTTCGGTGAATGGAAAGTATGAAGGACGCAGACGGATTTTTGTGTCGGGGCCGAACATCTCTTTCGAAAAATACAAAAGAGTCTGTTTTAAGTCGGCAAACGAAACATTTTCAGCAACATACAAACCTTCAACTTGATGGAAGATGCAGTGTGCGCGAGCTGAGATTGCCTCGTTGCGGAATACGCGGCCAGGGAAAATCATGCGGATAGGCGGCTGACGCTTCTCCATTATGCGTGATTGTACGCTCGATGTGTGTGTGCGCAGCAGAATGTCGTGAGGATTAGGCTCGTTGTTCGATGCTTTCTCAACAAAGAAAGTGTCCTGCATGTCGCGGGCTGGATGCTCAAGCGGAAAGTTCATGGCTGAGAAAACATGCCAGTCGTCCTCAACTTCCGGACCTTCGGCAACAGTAAAGCCGATACGGCTGAAGATGTCGATTATTTCGTTTTTGACCAGCGATATGGGGTGGCGTGTGCCCATTTCAAACGCTTCGCCCGGGCGCGTCAAATCGTGTTTGTCGCTATCCGATACGATGTTTTCGATTTGCTGTGTCGCCTCATCGTATTTTTGCTGGGCAAGCTGTTTCAGCCTGTTTATCTCAACGCCCACTTGTTTCTTCATCTCGGCGGGCACATTGCGGAACTCATCAAAGAGTTGGCTTATTTCGCCTTTCTTGCTTAAAAATTTCAAACGGAACTGCTCTATGCTTTCCGCCGAATCAGCATGAAACTGCTGAACTTTTTCAACTAAATCGTTAATCTTATTTAGCATCTTACACGTCTTTTGAATTGCGTGCAAAAGTAGTTAAAAGTTGCGATTATATATTTAGGTGCCTACAAGTTTTGATATTACCGGAGTTTCTTGCTGAAAATCAACACTGAATCCGACACAAAACTCTAAAAATCGGCTTTCCAAATATTTATTTCGTGAAATGATAAAAACGATTACATTTGCACGTTTTAAAAAATAAGTAACGTTTTTATGGCAAATAATTCTAAAAATCAGCAACCTGATGGTATAGAGAGTGTTCAGGAAACCTTGAACCGCACAGAACTTTTCATTGAAAGCAACAAGAACACAATACTTTATGTTGTGCTTGGTCTTGTAGCAATAGTAGCTATCTTTTTCGCTTTCAAACGTTTCTACATTACTCCGAAAAACATTGAGGCAAGCGCGTCGATGTATGTTGCCGAGCAATATTTCCAGCGCGACTCGTTCAATCTGGCTCTTTACGGCGACGGAAACAATGAGGGTTTCCTTGACGTGGCTAAGGAATACAGCATCACTCAGACAGCCAAACTTGCAAACTACTATGCAGGTCTGTGCTTCATGTACAGCGGCAACTATGAGGACGCTATCAAGCATCTGAAGAAATTCAAATCGAAAGATGTGACAGTAAGTTGCATAGCTTTGGGTCTTATCGGTGACGCATACGTTGAGTTGGGCGACAACGCGAAAGGCGCATCTTACTATGAGAAGGCGGCTAGCAAAGTGAATAATGAATTCACCTCGCCATTGTATTTGAACAAGGCAGCTCAAGTGTATGAGGCTGAAGGCAAATACAAACAAGCCTTGAAGCTGTACACTCAGATTAAAGACGATTACGCTAACTCGCAAGAGGCACGTTCAGCTGAAAAGAACATCGTCAAAATGAAAACATTGTTGGCTAAATAATGGCTACAGCATTACACAATTTATCAGAATACGACGCGGCGGCGGTTCCTTCGGGAAAAGGCCGCCGTTTCGTTATTGTTGTAGCGGAATGGAACGCGCAGGTTACCAACGCCATGGCCGAGGGCGCTATCAAGACGCTCAAACAATACGATGTTGCCGATGACAACATTATTATAAAACACGTTCCGGGCACCTTTGAGCTGACATTTGCCGCCGCAAAATGCATCCGCAACAACGAGTGCGATGCTGTCATCTGCCTGGGTTGTGTTATTCAGGGCGAAACCCGCCACTTCGATTTCATCTGCGAGGGCGTGGCAAACGGACTTTCGGCATTGAACGCCGAAGGGAAGATTCCTGTTATTTTCGGTGTGCTGACAACTGACAATCTTCAGCAAGCCCTTGAGCGCTCGGGCGGAAAACTCGGCAACAAAGGCATTGAGGCGGCCGTTACGGCTCTCAAAATGATTTGAAAATCACCAATTATTCGTTTACAACGGCGTGCGGCTATGGCTTTTTGAGGTAAACCTCCGAAAAGTCGAAATAGCCTTGCGAGTTGATATATAAATTGTTAACACTGCTCGACAGCAAGTTGAAACGCTTGTCGTTGTTCAGATTAATGGTTTGTGTCATGACAGAGCGCGGCTCATCGCCTTGGAAACGGTCGATGTTGGCGTCCAAAAATGGTGTCAGGTATTTTGTCGGGATGTCAAAAACAACGTCAACCATTTCTTTTTCAAACATATAGAGTTCCTTTTGCGTCGATGTCACAAATGAGAATAATAAGGTGTCGAGATAAGGCAGCGGTTCGTTTTCGGCCGATGTTTTCCAATATTTCCGGTTCCGTATCAGTTCAATGGGTTGCCCTTTAATGGCTGGATAATTGATGATGAACGCGCCCGAGCCGGCTGTTCCGTTTATGCCGAAGGTGTTGAACGCCTCTTGGGCGAAGACAAGTGTGTTAGGTCCGGCCAGATAGTGAATGAACAAATCATCGGGCTTTTTCAGCTTGAAAATCAGCGTGGTATCGTTTTGTGCTATAATGCCGCTTATATCAACTGAGTCGTTGGTTTTTGCGGTTTTAAGAAATTGGTCGGCGCCTTCGATATTCAGTATTTGACGGAAATTTTTGTAGTCGTTGAGCAGTTGTATGCGGCAGACTTGCTCAACCGAGTATTTCACATCGGCGGCGACAATGCTGCGTCCTTTTCCGAATTTAAAGCAGCGGCTGTCTTGGAAGCGCGCGCGGCTGTCGAGGGTGAATGTGTATGTGAGTTTGTCATCAGAAACGGTGTATTTTTTCGCTATCGACGGCTCTATCTTTAGTGTGCGCGGATTGTATTTCACAAGCCCGTCATAAACCTGATTAACAATCATCTGCTCGCTGCGTTTGTTGATGCGGCCAGGGAAAACCACATGAGGAATGTCGCTCACGTTGACACGCAGTGTGCCGCCATATCGCTCGTTTTGTGGTTGTTGATTGTTGTTGGTGCTGCAGGCTGTCAGAATAACGGTTGCCGCCAAAATCGGGAAAATGAGTTGCTTCATATCTGCGTTCTGTTTAAAACACCTTAAAATTATAAAAATTTTCTATCAGCAAACTATTTTCGGGCGGCGTGGAACAAGTATATTATTTTGAACATCAACAGATTGTTGTGCTCGCCGCTCAGCACATAGTCGCTGTGGGCCGCAGTGTAGGGGCGAATGGGCAGCATTGAGTAGCAGAATTCGGCTCCGGCCCAAAGGTCGCCAGTCAGGTTGTAGTTCGCTCCGGCCATGCCCGACAGTTCAACATGTTTGAATTTGAATGCAGGCTCTGTCATTCCGTTGCCGTCGACATCTTCCTTGCTTTTAATAAGATAACCGAATGATGCTCCGGCCTCAAACTCAAAACGTTTGTACGCATATAATGCTGTAAGCGGCATTTCGGCGTAGTGGAGCTCAACCTTGTAAAACTCCGATTCTTCGGATTTTGGCGCATGGCTACCCTTGCGAACATAACGCAATCCCAAGCGCCAGCCGAAGTCGGTTTTTGCTATCTGGCGGCTGACGTCGGCGCCAAAAGTGAAACCGAATTTGTTGTAGCCGCTGTAGCGGTCGCCGTCAACTTGCGAAGCCACAATGCCGGCATTTGCCCTTGCGCTGAATTTTTGCGCCGAAACCAAAATGGGCATTGCAAGTAAAGCCAGAAATATCAGTAATTGCCTCATTCCAAATGATATAACTCTTTCAGTTTCTGTTCCAATATACGTCCGCCCTCACCTGCTGATTTCTGAATGAATGTGTAGTTCTCGTTGCTTGGATATGGCACCATTTTTGGGTCGATGATGAATTTCGGAATGTCGCGGCGAGTGTAACGAAGCAGCCCAGCCGCCGGATAAACGTTGAGCGATGTACCAATGACAACAAACACATCAGCTTCCTCGGCAAGCGGAATGGCACGCTCCATTTCGGGCACACCCTCGCCAAAGAAAACAATGTGCGGGCGAAGCTGTTGTCCGTCTTCAGCCTTGTCGCCAAGCTTTATTGATTTGTAACCGATGTCGTAGATGAGATTCTCATTGGCGATGCTGCGCACTTTGGTAAGTTCGCCATGGAGGTGAACAACCTGCTTGCTGCCAGCCTGTTCGTGCAGATTATCAACGTTTTGTGTCACCACATGAACATCGAACCACTGCTCAAGGCGGACAAGAACGTTATGTCCGTCGTTTGGTTTGATATCGGCCAACTTGGCGCGGAGTCCGTTGTAGAAGTCGAGAACCATTTGGGGGTTGCGCGCCAGACCTTCGGGCGTTGCCACATCCTCAACGCGGTAGTTGTCCCAATATCCGCCCGAATCGCGGAAGGTGCTAAGCCCACTCTCTACGCTTATTCCGGCACCCGTGAGTGCCACTAATTTCGGTTTTGCCATAGTTGTAGATTTTTGATTGAGAAAGATACAAAAAATTGATATTTCGTGGACGTTTCATCCTACAATCAATCTTTCCATAATTTCATCCGAAACAAAAATGCCGTTGTGCGTGAGTTTCAGGTGGTTGGCGGAGTATTCGAGCTGCCCGGCGCGGACAAAACTTTCAGCTTGACGCTGCAGATAATCAACCATTTGCTTTGGCTGTTCACGTTGAAGATAATCCATATCGATGCCGGCCGATGTGCGCAGGGCGGTAATTACATAATCGTTGAAAATATCTGACGGCGTGAGAGTTTCGCTTTCGCTGAAAGATTTGCCTTCGTTCACGTTTTTAATGTAAGCCGCAATATCGGACGTGTTCCAGCTGCGTGCAAGCAGGTTGTAGGAGTGAGCAGCCGGCCCTATGCCCAAATAAATGGTTCTGTCCCAGTAACATGAATTATGGCGAGAGCGAAATCCTGGTCGCGCAAAGTTTGAAATCTCGTAATGCTCAAAACCTGTTGCCTGTGCCCAATCGGTTAGCGCATTAAATTGTGCAAGGCTCTCATCTTCTGAAACTTCCGCGATTTTGTGTTGGTGCAGTTTTTGTGCGAAAGCCGTGCCTTCTTCATACGACAGATGATATGCCGACAGGTGTTGAATGTTGAGGCTTGCAGCCGTGTCAAGCTGCCGCTTCCAATACTTGCATGTGGAGCCGGGCAGACCGTAGATAAGGTCGATACTGATGTTGTCGAGCCCGTTTTTCTGGCTCAGCTTGACTGCGTCGATAGCTTGTTGCGCGTTGTGCCTGCGGTTCATAAGTTGCAGATAATCATCGTCGAACGATTGAATGCCGATGCTCAGTCGGTTGACATCGGTCTGCACCAGTTGGCTGATGTAGTCGGGCGTAAGGTCATCGGGGTTGGCCTCGACGGTTATTTCAGGAGTGTCCGACACTTGGTGCAACTGTCGGATTGTATCGATAATTGTCTGAATTTCCGTAGGTTGCAGTAGCGAGGGTGTGCCACCACCGAAATATATTGTCTGTACCGGCTCACCGTTGAGGTAGTTTGCGCGCATTTGCAATTCCCGCCCAATGGCTGCCAGATAATCGTTTTTGAGTGACAGCCGCGTAGAGGAGTAGAAGTTGCAATAGCCGCATCGCCGCTTGCAGAACGGAACGTGAATGTAGATGCCCGACATCGGTTTTTGTTTTGGTGCGAAGTTAAATAATAATTGACGGATTGATTAACTGATTGATTGAAGAGCCGATAAACGCTAACCAGCCCAACACCTAACACCCAATCCCCAACACCTTTATCATTACACCATACACTTTACTCTCTTATTGTCATTTGCAAATACTTTCGTACTTTCGCGCGATAATTCGGATAGGTCTTGAAACGCAAATTCATAGTCAACCTCATACTTCTTATCACGCTGAACCTGCTGGTGAAGCCGTTTTGGGTTTTTGGTATCGACCGGACGGTGCAAAATGTGGTTGGTGCCGAGCAATACGGATTCTATTTTGCGTTGTTCAACTTCTCGCTGATTCTCAACATCTTGCTCGACTTGGGAATCACCAATTACAATAACCGCAACATTTCGCAGAACGAGGAGCAACTCAGCTTTTGGTTTTCCAACATACTTAGTGTCAGGTTGATACTTGGTGTCATCTATTTTGTGGCAAGCATTTCGATAGCGTGGCTCTGCAACTACAGCGCGGCACAACTCAAAATGCTGATGTTCTTGACGTTCAACCAGTTCCTGTCGGCATTGATACTCTATTTGCGTTCCAACATTGCCGGTCTTCAGATGTTCAAAACCGATAGCATTTTGTCGGTTCTCGACCGTGTGGTGATGATAATTATCTGCGGACTTTTGCTGTGGGGAAACATTGCGAATAGACCCTTCCAAATCGAATGGTTTGTCTATTCGCAGACAGCCTCATACCTGCTGACAGCCGCTGTGGCCTTTGTTTTGGTGCTGATACACTCCGACAAATTCAAGCTGCAATTCAGCACAAAAATATCGGCCGAACTTTTGCGGCGCAGCTTCCCGTTTGCGCTGCTCACATTGCTCATGTCGCTCTATAACCGCATCGACTCGGTGATGCTTGAGCGCCTTCTGCCCGACGGCGGCGTCCAAGCTGGTATCTATGCGCAGGCCTACCGCATTTCCGACGCTTGCTGCATGTTTGCCATGCTTTTCGCCAACCTGCTGCTGCCCATGTTCTCGCGGATGATAAAACAGAAAGAGAACGTGGCGGGGCTTGTCCGCATAGCCACAGTGCTGATGCTTGTTCCGGTGCTGGCTGGCGCAACAATGTGTGTTATCTATCGGAAACCGATAATGGGGTTGCTCTATTATTGTCATGTGGGCGAGTCGGCGCCTATTTTCGCAATGCTGATAAGCGGTTTCGTCTTTATTTCGCTCACATATATCTACGGCACACTGCTGACAGCCAACGGCAGCTTGCGCAAACTCAACATCATCGCCTTTGGAGGAATGGTGTTCAATGTTGTTGCAAATCTGATAGTTATACCACGCTATCAAGCAATGGGAGCGGCAGTTGTCAGTCTGGCAACTCAAAGTTTGACGGCTATCGTTCAAATAATAGTTGCTTTTTCTATCTTTGACCTCAAATTCAAAGGCCAGACGCAGCTAATGTTAGTTTTGTACGCAGTAGGAGTTGTCGTCATCGGCCTATTGACAAGATACCTGCCTTGCAACTGGTTTATTAGCGCATTGGTAATGATAACATTATCAGGCGTTTTAGCCATTGCGCTGAAACTTATCAGGGTAGGCGATTTTATTGGATTGTTAAATAAGAGTAAATCAAACAGTTGATAAAATGAATTTTAAAAAACTGAATCTCATTATCGGTTGGATAACCTTTGCCATAGCGTCATCGGTTTATATTGCAACCATTGAGCCGACAGCCAGCTTCTGGGACTGCGGCGAGTTTATTGCTACGGGCTACAAACTTGAAGTGGGGCACCCTCCCGGCGCACCGTTCTTTATGATGATGACCAAATTTTTCAGTCTTTTTTCGGGAGGCGATGTGACGAAAGTCGCCATGTGGGCAAACACCATGTCGGCGCTGGCGTCGGGTTTTACCATTTTGTTCCTGTTCTGGACAATATCGCACCTTGGCCGCAAACTTACGGGCAAGAATGCCGATGAGCTGTCGCTTGGCGCGCAGATTGCCATTTTGGGCAGTGCGTTTGTCGGCTCGTTAGCTTACACTTTCTCTGACACTTTCTGGTTTTCGGCTGTTGAGGGTGAGGTTTACGCCACATCGTCGCTATTGACGGCGGTTGTCTTTTGGGCGATATTGAAGTGGGAGGATGTTGCCGACGAGGAGTACAGTAACCGCTGGCTGGTGCTTATCGCCTACATCATCGGTCTTTCGATAGGCGTGCATCTTCTTAACTTACTGGCAATTCCAGCCATCGTCTTGGTTTATTATTTCAAGAAATACGAACCCACACCCAAGGGTGTTGTTATGGCACTTGCCATTTCGTGCGTTATTCTGGGAGCCGTTATGTGGGGAATAATCCCGGGCGTTGTCAAGCTCGGATTCTTCTTCGACCGCATCTTTGTCAACGGCTTCGGTCTTGGCTACAACAGCGGTCTGTTGTTTTTCATTGTTTTGCTTGGCGGATTGTTTGGTTGGGGCGTCTACTACACACATAAAAACGAGCGCGTGGTGCTGAACACCATTCTGCTTTCGGTGGCGGTGCTGCTCATCGGCTACAGCTCGTATGCGGCCATTGTCATCCGCTCGTACGCCACTCCGCCTATCGACCAGAACGACCCCGAGGACGCCTACTCGCTCTTGAGCTACCTCAACCGCGAGCAGTATGGCAGCAGCCCGCTCATCTACGGTCAATACTACAACGCGCCGCTCAACATCAACGACCCGTACAAATACAAAGGAAAGACATGGATTCAGAAAAACGGAAAATATGTCGAAGGGTCGGATAAGATTGAATACAATTATAATAAGGAGATGTGCACCTTCTTCCCGCGCATGTACAGCAGCCGTCAAGAGCATATTGCCGACTACAAATACTGGGGCAACATCAAGGGGCGCAAGGTTAAGGTGAAAAACAACCAAGGCGAGACGGAGACAATGATTAAGCCAACATTTGGCGAGAATCTGTTGTTCTTCATTCGTTATCAGTGCGGATTCATGTACTGGCGCTACTTTATGTGGAACTTTGTAGGCCGCCAGAATGATATTCAGGGCGACGGTGACAACATGAGTGGCAACTGGATTAGCGGTATCAAGTTTATCGACGAGGCGCGGCTTGGCTCGCAAGACAATCTGCCGTCGGAATACGCCAACAATCCGGCCACCAACAAATATTACTTCCTGCCGTTGTTGCTTGGTTTGCTTGGACTTTGCTTCCATCTCAATCGCGACAAGAAGAATTTCTGGGTTGTGATGATGCTGTTTATCTTGACGGGCATCGCCATTGTGGTTTATCTGAACCAGTATCCACGCCAGCCGCGTGAGCGTGACTACGCCTACGCCGGTTCGTTCTACGCTTTCGCCATCTGGATTGGCCTTGGCGTAATGGCCATCTACGACATTCTGAAAAAATGGACGAAAGAGATACCGTCGGCAGCCGTGGCAACAGCCGTTTGTCTGTTCATTCCGGGCATTATGTGTGCCGAAAACTGGGACGACCACGACCGCAGCGACCGCTATGTCTGCCACGATGTGGCTTGGAACTACCTCAACTCGTGTGAGCCGAATGCCATCATCTTCACCAATGGCGATAACGACACCTTCCCTCTTTGGTACATTCAGGAGGTTGAGGGTGTCCGCACCGATGTGCGCGTCATCTGCTTGCCGTACCTCATCACCGACTGGTATATCGACCAGATGAAGTCGAAATACTACGAGAGCGAGCCTGTGCCGTTCAGCTATGAGCATTATCAGTACGAGACGGGCGTGCGCGACCAATTGCCTGTTTACGAGAGAATTAAAGAGCCGGTTGAGTTGAAGGATGTTATCGACTTTGTTGGCCGCTCCGACAAGGAGACTCGCATTCAGAATTACAACAACGAACTAATGGACTACTTCCCGACCAAAAAGCTGAAAATGACCATCGATAAGGATAAAGTATTGGCCGAGGGCGCAGTCAAACAGAAAGATGCCGATTTGATTGTCGATGAAATGGCTTGGAATCTGTCGGCGCGCTACATTATGAAGAACGATTTGATGATTCTCGACCTTGTTGCCAATGCCAATTGGGAGCGTCCGATTTACTTTGTTGCAGTGGGTCCGGGCAGCAGCGAGACCAACTTGCGTGACTATTTCCAGTGCGAGGGATTCGCTTACAAGCTTGTTCCTATCAAGACCAAGTACGATATGCAGAATATTGGCCGCATCGACACCGATGTGCTCTACGACAATATGATGAACAAATTCCGTTGGGGCAACATGAACAAACCCAAGGTTTATCTCGACGAGAACATCCGCCGCACGCTGCACATTGTCAAGTTGCGAAACAACTTCGGGCGTCTGGCCATCGCTCTTAAGGAGGAAGGCAAGACCGATATGGCGATGGACGCCATCGACAAGTGCCTCGACGTTTTGCCGGTAGAGAAGATGCCGATTGACTACTACGATTCGCGCTTGGTTGACGCCATGCTGCTCTGCAACCACGACCGCACCGACGAGATTGTGACCAAAGTCTTCAACACGGCCTACAACGATTTGCTCTTCTACGCGAGTCAGGACGCGCGGTTCTACGCCTCGTCGGAGAACAAGCGCCAGATGTGCATGGTTAATGCGCAATGGATTCTTGAATCGCTGCGCGACAACCACCGCACCGAACTTATGCGTGAGTTTGAGCCAGTTTTCAGTCAGATGTATCAGATTTACAGCGGAAATTTGAGCGCCAAGGAAATCAAAGCACTTGAGCGCCGTTAATAGGACATCAAATATCACAAAAGCCTCACAAGCATCAGTTTGTGGGGTTTTTTTGTTTGATAGATAAAAATAGCCGTATAATAGAATCGGAAAACTTTTGTGGGAAAGTATCGGCAAAAAACAATGCTTAGTCGAAACTTACTTTGCCATAGTTTTATTGCAGATACTTTTACATCGTCAAAAACACTAATAACCAATTGGCTTTTGACAAAATGTTTAATAACTCTAAATTTTAATTTTTATGAAAATGAATTTTTTTAAAACCGCAATCATGAGCTTGATGCTTGTATGCGGAGTGAGCGTTGCCAACGCACAAATGCCTGGTGGTCAGATGCCTTCGCCTGAGGAAATGGCAAAAATGCAAGCCGACCAAATGAAACAGACCGTCAACTTGAACGACGACCAATACAACAAAGTGCTTGTTGTTTACAAGGAGAGCGGCGAGAAAATGCGCAAAGCATTTGAAGGCGGCCAACCTGATTTCAGCAAATTCGGTGAAATTCAGGAGGAGCAGAACAAGAAGTTCAAAGAAATCCTTACTGCCGAGCAATACAAAAAATGGGATGAGCATCAGCAGCAGATGCGTCAACAATGGGGTGGTGGTGGCTTCTAATAAGCTCATTACCATTGTCAAAAACACAGATTCGCGTTTGCGGGTCTGTGTTTTTTTGTGCCTGTTTTCAAAGCATATATTGCTATTTTTGCGACAGTTGTCACTCAATAAACACGACAGGAATGGAACCGCTTTTTGGGAAAACACTCGACGAACTTAAGCTGATAGTCAGCGAATTGCAGTTGCCGGCTTTCACAGCCAAGCAGATTGCCGACTGGCTTTACAAGAAAGAAGTGCGGTCGATTGATGAGTTCTCGAACCTGTCGAAAGTGGCGCGACAGAGGCTTCAGGAGCGGTTCACATTCGGATTGACCGCGCCAATAAAAATGCAGCAGAGCGCCGACGGAACCCGCAAATATTTGTTTGCCGTGGGCGAATCAAATTTTATTGAAACGGCAATGATTCCCGATGATGACCGTGTTACAGTCTGCGTGTCGTCGCAGGTGGGCTGCAAGATGAACTGCCGCTTTTGTATGACTGGCAAGCAGGGATTTCAAGCAAACCTTTCGGCAACCGAAATCCTGAACCAACTGCGTAGCATTGAGGAGTTTTGCCGCATCACAAACATCGTGTTTATGGGTATGGGCGAGCCGATGGACAATCTGCCCGAAGTGCTGAAAGCGCTCGAAATCCTTACCGCCGACTGGGGCTATGCAATGAGCCCAAAGCGCATTACCGTTTCAACTGTCGGCATTGTTCCGGCAATGAAGGAGTTCCTTGTCAACAGCAAATGTCATCTTGCTGTGAGTCTGCACAATCCTATTCCCGACCAACGTGCCGAGATGATGCCTATTCAGAAAAAATATTCAATACAGGAAGTTATTGACGCCATCCGCCGGCACGACTTCGGTCTGCAACGGCGCGTCTCGTTCGAGTATATAATGTTTGCCGGACTTAACGATACGCCGCGTCACGTTTCGGCGTTGGCAGCGTTGCTCAAGGGTATCGACTGCCGCGTCAATCTCATCCGCTTCCACTCAATCCCCGACAGCCCGTTCCAAGGCGCCGACGAGGCAACCATTCAACAATTTAAAGACGCTCTCAACGCACGTGGCGTGCTTACAACCGTCCGCGCATCGCGTGGCGAGGACATTCAGGCTGCCTGTGGCTTGCTTTCCACTAAAGAATTGGTGAAAAAACGATAACTAAAACTGAGTAATGTTGAGAGGTTGAGAAAGTTGAGTGTTTGGGAAACTCAACAGCGAAGCGCTAAACATCTCAATCTTGCCCGTTTCACTTTTGTCTTGTCACTTGTAGCTTTTCACTTATAACTCCTAAAACTCAAAAATCCGCGTTTTTGCCCAAAATTTCGCCTGAAAAAAGGCCTTTTTTACCCCGATTTTGGCCTTTTTCAAAAACCGTTCGTTAAGTCAAACCCGCCGTTCGTTAAGTCAAACCCGCCGTTCGTTAAGTCAAACCCGCCGTTCATTTTTCGGGTATTGTTTCATAAAATACAGTGTGCGACCTTTGAAACACAAGAAAAACAAAGTAATGTGTAATGATTAGTTGAGAAGGTCAAGTTGGTTGAGAATGTTTAGAAACTAAACCTTCTAAACCCTTACCCCTCAACTTTAAACTTTGAAAACTTATAACTTTAATACTATGAACGACATTAAAGACAAAACACGGTCGGCAAGCAGCAAAGTGAAAGTTGCACGTTGCAAACTTGCCAATTTGAAACTCACAACTTATGTGATAGTGAAGCAATCATAATTGAAGTTCAGTATAAAAAGGAGAGACAATGATTATCGCTACAATTATAATGTTCGCAGTGTATTACAATAACTATCGTTACCAGCACGCAACTAAATCACAATTTTAATCATCATAATATTATGAAAACTATGCGCATTTTTATAAGCATTTTCATCAGCACGCTTCTGACACTTACAGTTGTCTGCTGCGTTTTGGCGGAAATTATTTAATAGATACAAGTCAATAAGCAAAAAACAACTAAAATGCTGATAATTTATAATTTAACTAACACAATGTTTAACTAAAAAGAACGAAAATGAAGCGAATTCTATTCATTCTTTCGGCTCTTCTTCTGACAGGAGGAGGGCTGAGCGCTCAGAGCAACCAACAAGCTCTGAAAGAGAATAATCGGACAAAGGCGGCCAAGGTGCAGTCCGAAAGTCCGAAAGTGAACCCTCATGCCAAGGCCATTAAACAACGGTTCGAGAGCATGAAAGCCAAATCTGGCGAATCTGCTTTTAAGGCTTTTGCCTCAAAAAGCTACTATGATTATCTTCTGAATGTTATTCCGGCTGAAGAAGAGATGGTTTTCAATTTTGATGCTTGCGAGCAGACAAAAACGCTGCCAATGGTGATTAAAAACACCAGCGATGAGCCGGTTAAAGCCATTATTGCTGGCGAAAAACCTGATTACAAACTTAACCCGCTGTCAGAAGATGCGTTTATGGACCTGTCGTTCGCAAACGGCTATGCATACGGCTTTAGTATGAATCGTAACACATGTGTGAAAATTGACACCAGCACATGGAAAGTGGTGGAAACCCTTTCCGACGATCTTTACTGCATTACTCAGTGGGGTAACTCGCTGTGGGCGGTTAAATACAACCGTTATGAAGAAAAAGGCGAACTTGTGGCTCTCGACGACAATATGAATCCTACAGAAACCGCAATCAATCTGGAAACCGATTACAATGGATTTATGATTGCAGCCGATGGCGACAACCTTTTGGTTTACGGTGCTACTGATAACTACAGCAAATTTCACGTTGAAGCCTATAACGCCAAAGGCGAGAAGGTTACCGACTACGGCTCGGTTGACTATAATAACGTTATATGCCCGTGTTTCAACCCGGCCACACGTACAATATGGCTTAGCGGTTGTTACAGCGGAATGATGTCGTTAGAGTATGAACTAGGTAACGGCAAGCTCGAACTTTCTGATGCTATAATACATTATGGTACTCCGTATTATTATGTTGCGTTTGATGCAAATGGAAAAGGTTACCTTGTTTACCCTTATTGGTATAAAAGCCCGACAGCCTACTTTTTCGAAGGCGAGATTCTGCCGTTCGGACAAAGCCTCTCTTTGTCGCATAAAAAGATTAATCTGCAGCCTGGCGAACAAGTAACCATAAACGTTACAGCCAACACTTCGGCTGGCTCAACCAACTTTATGATTGGGGGCTTCAATTTTGAAAATATGGGAAGTCAGGAATCGCAGTATTTCATGCGCGAAGTAATAATTAATCTTGACGCCGAAATCGAATACGAGGTAAGCGACACGGTTTTCTCCTCGTTTGCCAATTATACGTCGGTTGATACCGTATGGCTGAAAAACACGGGATGCCAGCCCTTCTATATGGAAGAGCCGGAGTTGTATGATGGTAACTACTTCAGCATTATTGGTGTTGTGATGCCTGATAATTATTATGAAGCCGGACTTCGCAGCGGGGAGCGTATTGGTGCTGTTGTGGCATTCACGCCCGACTCGGTTGGCCAATTCATCGATTCTATTGGCATAGAAACACCGTCAGGTTTTGTTACAGCCGCACTTATAGGCTCGGCTTCGGCTCTTGATTACGAAATAGCCGAACGTACCATCGACACCACATTTACCGAGTGCCTTACCACATTGGCCGTTGCAGACAAAATAACCAACAAATCTGACGCGCCAATGACAATTATGTCAACCATTGCCGATGTTACGTTCAAAGTTCGCACAGGCGATTTCGAACAAGAATACGTGGTATGGAGTTTATACGACACCGACTACAATCTTGTTTATGATAAACCGTTCGGTTCTTACACACAGGCTAATACCGACTATAGCACTAGCCTTAGTCTGTCTACAGGCACATATATACTTGAGATGAGTAATTCTTGGATAGGCGGATATATCAGTGTGGAGAGCAATGGCGAGGTATTGGTTCCGGAAACATATTGCTATGACTGGAATCAAGCCATATTCAATGTAACAAAAGGTGCTTGGAGCGTTACTATTGCCCCCAAATCGAGCATCGACTCATTAAGCATTCCTGCTAAGGCTCTTTATCCGCAAGGTACAACCCAGTTGCTTGTCTATTTCGAAGGCTTGGACGTTGCTGTTGATGAGATAGATGTGATTGCCGTAGGTGGCCAGTCAGAACTTGCAGTTGACACTACCCTCAACTTTGGCAATGTAATGAAAGGTGCTTGGAAGGAAGAAGTGTTGAATATTGCCAACAACGGCTGCGCACCTATTCATGTCAACGAGATGTATTTCAAAGGCTGGATACCTGGTGTAAGCAACTATTTTACAGTCTATTTCGAAGAGGCTGGCGATTTCAAACCCTATTATGGCGCCTTTGATGTATTGCCATACAGCACAAAGGCAATTCGTACGGCTGTATATGTCGACTCAATTGGAGTGTTTGCCGACACACTGGTTATCAAGATAGAAGACGCCGACTCGGTTGAAGTGAAAATGAGTGCTACCGCTGTTGGCGCACCCGAGGTTTCTTTCCCCAACTATTCGGTGAAAGACACTATCAGCTTCGGCACAGAGTTATCTACTGTAAGCACAATGGTATATAACACTGGCGATGCCGACCTTGTCATTAATGAGCCTGTCTGCATATCGTATAACGCAGGCCGCAACCACAATTGGTGCAGTTTTACTCTTTTGACAGACAAAGGTTCTTATGTAACAAGCAATAATGATGGTTATAATATGACCGAATATGCTTATGACATGAAGCCGGGCAATTACAAGCTTGTTTTATACTATGAGTCAAGTGTCTCGGATGACGATAACGATTCGTATATCAGCATAACCTGCGGCAGCGACACCCTTGTTGGGAAGAAAATGCTGAAAGACCTTAAATCCTATGCCTATTATGGTCAGATTATAAACTATGGGTGGTGTTACCAATACGATTTCACAGTGACTGACGATATGTTGCACACCTACACTGTTGCTCCGGGTGACTCATTGCCGCTCACAATGAACATATTATTGGGTGACAGAGAAGTTGGCGAGCATAGTGTGTGGAAGTATTTTACTACCAACGACCCGAATAACAGCACGTTGGAGATGCAAGCCATAGTGCTTATAAATGGCGATTTGGATATTGTGGTTCCCGATACAATTGATTTAGGCAATGTTCAGGTTGGAATGTTCGGCGAGCAGACCATTCATATTGCCAACAATGGCGGTGTGGAATTCTATGTCGATTCGGAAAACATTACCGGTGCAGATGCCGACCGTTTCAGAGGCAATGTGCGCAACAAATGGGGAGATAGCAGAATATTGACTAGTTATGGTGCCGACCTGACAGTACGGTTCATACCAACAGCAGAAGGAGCGGCCGAGGCGCAGCTGGCACTTACCGATGGCGACACAACCATTACCATTACGCTTACAGGTACAGGTGTTGCCCTTGCAAAGCCCGTGTTTAGCGCCGACACTATCCGCTTGAAGGCTGAGTGCGGACAGAAAGAGGTTAAGGCTTCATACACCATTACCAACAACAGCACTTCGCAGATGCAGTTCGCCTCTCGTCCAAAACTTAAAGTGTATACCGGAACAGGAACACATCCGGAAAGCATTTATGTGACAGTGTATAAACAAAATGACTTTGGCGGGAATAGCACTGTTTATTATTTCCCAACAAATACATATACCGTAGCCGATACAACATATGAAACACTGCTCGATTTGCCGGTTGGTGATTACAGATTAGAACTGAGTGATAATCAGAGCTATGGCTACAGCAATGGCAATGGAAGGGTGTCGCTGACAATCAATGACGTAGTAATTGTAGAAGGCAACAATTATAATAGACGGGGCACTTCTTACTATTTCACTATTTCTGATGAGGATATATACGAAGATATAGTGCTTGATGCCAACAGTAGCACCAAGGTTGAACAAACATACAGCCTCGAAGGTCTTGCAAGTGGCGAAAACACCTTTATGAGGGTATTCGACCGTGTCAACGGCTTGGGATTAGCCGACACTGTTGTTACCATAGTAACTATCGAGAGCAAGTATGAATACACTTTCGACAAGGAGCAGGTTGAGTTTGTTCCGTCACACATTGGCGATCACTCATACGCTTCGGTTGTAATTGAAAACACTGGTTGCGAATATGTCTATATAAATGATTATTATTTGGCAGTTGGCAATCAAATCTATTGTGATTATTCTGGCAGCATATCGCTGGCACCGGGCGCAACCGGCAAGTTCAAGTTTAACTTCTATAGCGATGAGCCAGGAAAATTCAAAGACGCGCTTATTGTAAGAACCAACTTGGGTGCCGATGTTATTCCAATTGTTGCCACAGCTACAGCCACACAGGTTGTTTCTGTCAGTCCCGATGAGTTCAATGGTTACTACAATGCCGGTGACACCATTCGCATCAACGTAACATTTGATCAAATGGTGGCAGTATTTGGCAATAGCGAGGAGTTGCCGAAAATCAAGATGAACACAGGCAGCTTTGCCGTAGCCGATTCGTCGGTATTCGACACTAACCGAGACAACATTTACTCTCTCGTCTTCAACTATGTTGTGAAAGAGGACGATAACATTGCCAAACTCGACTATGCCGAGGATAGCATCTATATGGTTGGCGACACCTTGATTGTATGGAATGAAGGTCCGATTAAATCTACCACTTTGCCGGCTGTAGGTTCATTTGCATCGCTCTACAGCTTGACACTCGACAACATTGCTCCGACATTCGAAGTCAGCACTTCGGCGACAGTCAGCACAGCCACTCTTACCGTGGCTTTCGACGAGGAAGTTACAGGCTTTGTTAAGTCTGACATTACGCTGAGCGAAGGCGCTGCTGTTTCGGCGCTCACCACTGCCGACAACAAAACATTCGTTGCCGAACTGAGTCTGGTGCACGCTGTTGTAACTAACATCAGCATTGCCACAACGGTTGCCGATTTGGCAGGAAACGAGGCTCAATTCACATGGACTGGCAGCCTTGCCACTGTACACGAATACGACACAACTGTTGTTGAGCCTACATTCGACAATGTTGGCTACAAGAAGCTTGTTTGCAAAATCTGTGGCGAGACAATCTACATCGACACTGTTCCCGCACTTGAGATTAAAGTGGTTAGCGTTGCTTTGACCAAGCTGCCGAGCAAGGTGGTTTACACCAAGGGCGAATCGCTTGACGTAACAGGCGGTCAGATTACAATTACCTTCAACAACTCAACCACAAAGGTTATCGACTTGCAGAACATCATGATTAGCGGATTCGACATCGAAGCTGTTGGCAAACAGACACTTACTGTTACCTACACTGACGGTGTTAATACCTTCACCGCTACATTCGATATTGAGATTGAAGAAGGCTCCGCTGTTGCCGAGGAGGCCGCAGCCGAAGTCAGCATCTACGCATTCAACAACACAATTGTTGTTGAGGCAGCAGCTGATGGCAGCGAAATAGTAGTATTCGACATGAACGGTCGCATGGTGGCTAAAACATTGGCAACCAGCAGTCGCACCGAAATCCAGATGCCGAAACAAGGTGTTTATGTTGTCCGCATTGGCAACACTGCACAAAGCGTGGCTATAAACTGATTATAAGACCCAACTAAATAAATTTTATAATCTGTGAGGGCGGGGCTGTCCGAGATAATCCGGACGGCCCTGCTTTTTTTCAATCCGAGCATCACGTAACTGCACATTAAAAATTTAGAATAACTTCGCAGCTTGAAAATTGAAAACGAAAAACACTGGATACTATGCAGAAAAGGACAAAAATTGTTGACGTTCTGAAATCGGGAAAGGTTGACACTGAAGTAGTTGTAATGGGTTGGGTGCGCACAAAGCGCGACAGCAAAACCGTGGTTTTCATCGCCCTGAATGATGGCTCGACCATCAACAACGTGCAGATTGTTGCCGATGTGGTGAACTTCGACGAGGAACTTTTGAAACAGATAACCACCGGCGCCTGCCTGAGCGTTACCGGAAAACTTGTTCAGAGCGTTGGTGCAGGACAAAGTGTTGAGATTCAAGCAAAAGAGATAAAACTCTTTGGTGCTTGCCCGCAGGATTACCCGATGCAGAAAAAAGGCCAGACAATGGAGTATATGCGCCAGTACGCCCACTTGCGTCTGCGTACAAACACCTTTGGCGCCGTGTTCCGCATCCGTCACAATATGGCCATTGCCATCCATAAATTCTTCCACGACAAAGGTTTCGTCTATTTCCA
>JAFZWI010000098.1 GCA_017617355.1 Salinivirgaceae bacterium
AACATTCTGGGTTGACTTGGGCCGCACCAAAGGTGTTTGCCGCCCTGGACTATTTGCAGGATACGGCCGCAACAATAGTTTCGGCGATGACCTTAACGCTAATGACAAAGTTTTCGGCCGCGGCATCGATATTGAGTATGTTTGGCGCGTGCAACCACGTGTAGGATTCTATCCGTCTGATTATCTGAACTTTTTTGCCGAAATTGAGTACACCAACGCCGCCTATGGCAAGAAAATAGAAGACGCAGGAAAATACCACTACGAATCGGACTATAATGTTGGAAACTACCGCTTTATAGTGGCTGCTGTGCTCAATTTCTAAAGCTGACGCAGATGAACAGCAAGTTGAGTGCGGCCGACCGGGCCAAGGTTGAGGAGTTGATAAAAATCCGTGAGCGCAACAACAACTACGCCTGGATGCTCTGCGACTATCTCGACCAAAATCCGTGTCTGATTACCAAGGAGTTGATGGAAGAATCGAACCCGGGCGGAATATTGCCTGCCGAGGCTATCTACACCGCACTGCTGACGGGGTTCTGCGGCCTAAATCCCGAGGAGAATCCTGACGACCGCATCCTGCTCAACGACTATTTCCGCCGTTCGGTTGTCAAGCTCGACGCCAAGGCCTACGCCGAAGACCCGTACTACAAAAATATCCGCATCCCGAACGTCAAATTTGGGCGTTGGGAGCTGAAGTACGAGCACTACAAGGCCTACGAGGCATTTGTGTGCGACGAGATGATTCTTGACCCCGATTTCAAGGAGATTCAGCGCATCGGCTTCTTCGACTGCGACTTCAGCTATCCTGCTGTGATGGAGGACGGCCACGAGTGGATGGCTATCAAGCCGAACGAGACTGCCACCATTACCTTTGCGGTCAATGCCGCTCACGGCAAGGTGGCAACTTTCGGATTGGGAATGGGATACTACCCCTATCTTGTTCATCTAAAGCCAAATGTGGAGAGCATAACCATTATTGAGCGCTCAGCGGAAGTGATTGAGTTGTTCAAAACGCATATTCTGCCGCAGTTCGATATGCCTGAAAAAGTGCGCATTGTGCAATCCGACGCTTTCGAATACGCCGAGAAGCAGATGCCCGCCGAAAAGTTCGACTACGCCTTTGCCGACACATGGCGCGATGTATCCGACGGCTTGTCGATGTACTTAAGAATGAAAAAATTGGAATATCTCAATCCGCACACCGAATTCTCGTATTGGGTTGAGGAATCACTGCTTTCGGGCTACCGCTGGCAGATGTTCGACACCATTGTCGACAACGCAGCCACATACGACGAAGTCTGCCGCTGTCTGAGCGATGATGGTTTGCGGAAGTTTGCGGCAATGAGAATCAAGTTTGAAAAATAGGAGCTCTGCCTACTATACCCTAACACCAATCAGTGTCATATCGTCAACTTGCGGACGACCGTTGCGCCAAGTTGTTATTGTATCATCAAGCATCCGGCATTGAGTTTCAAATGGTTTGTCACTATTGGCCGCCAAAAAGGCTATCAGATTTTTTCGGAGGAACTTCTCTCCTATCTCATTCGACAAATCGCCGCCCAACTGGTCCTGAATACCGTCGGAGAAACAATAAACCACATCGCCTTTCTCAAGCGGCTGAACGTGCGTCGAAAAATGTTCCTTTTCAATAATATAACGCCCGACGGGCATTCGGTCACCCTGAAGTTTTATGGCCTCACCGCCGCGTATAATTAGCGCCGTCTGATTGGCCGTTGCATAACGCAATTCCATTGCCGAGAAATCGAAACTGCAAATGGTCATATCCATACCGTCGTCGATGGCATCTTTCATATCCGAAACCAGTGTCGTTTTTATGAAATTGCGCATACGGTCGAGAATGATACCTGGATTTGCCGCATCCTCCTCATTTGCACAAAATTCCTTCAACGCCGATATTCCCAGCATCGACAAGAAGGCACCAGGGATGCCGTGACCCGTGCAGTCGGCGGTTACAAGCACACGATATCTGCCACATTGCGCCACGCGGTAGAAGTCGCCGCTGACTATATCGCACGGACGATAATACACCAGATTCTGCGGAAATATCTTGTCCACTTCGGCTTTGAGCGAAATGGCCGCATACTGTATTCGCCTTGCGTAGTTTATGCTGTCAAGCAATTTTTTGTTCACACCGTCAATCTCATCGCGTTGCGCAAGAATTTCGGCATTCTGCTGGTCGAGCACGTCATTCTTATACAGAAGTTCTTGATTTGCCTTGCGTTTGATTATCAACATTCTGAAAATAAGGACAACCAACGCAAGCACAAGTGTCAAGCCGATAATAAGCGATGTGCGGACAGTTTTCAGCCGACGTGTCTCTGACTCCAACTGTCGCTTTTCCGCCTCATGTATTTTTACAGCCTGCTCGGTCTTAAACGTTGCCAAAACGTTAAGTGTGCTGTCGTTTGTATATTCACTTTTGTAATCATACATTTTTTCGAGATTCGCCAAGGCGCTTTTGTAGTCGCCAATAGCTTTCTGAATATTTGACAACCGCTTATGATAGTCCGATTGCAGGGCTTTGTTCATCCCGCCTTTGCTCAAGTGCCTACCGCAGTCCTCCAATACTTTCAACGCGTCACGATTCTTGCCACAGAACGACAGGTAATCGGCATAACAGAACCACGTGTAAATATTCCACTCCATATCATCGAAACTGGATTCAAACACGCCTGTTTTCTGCAGAAAGAAATAGCAACTGTCAGCATAGGCCTTCTCGCCAGTTGCGTTGGCCAAATTGAGGTACAATCTCGCAATGTTCTGATTCGCACTGTTTTTTTCTCTTATATAGTAAGAATCGTCAGTCGGAATTGAATCGAACAAAAAGACTGATTTTCTTAGATATTCAAGCGATTTTGGTTGATTATTATGAAATGCCAATGCCAAATAGAGATAGTCATCGGCCATGTCGAGCTGATTACCGAGCATTGAATCGATTACCAAAGCGTTTTCAAGGTATTCCGCAGCTGTTTTATAAAATTCCATATCGCTGTTAACCATTCCAATAGAGCGGTAGGTATATGCCATATAATCGGAATCCTGAAGCGCCACGTATATGTCCAAAGCCTTATTGAAATAATAGAATATGCTGTCGCTGATATTCAACTCGTGGTAGCACTTTGCAATAGAGATACACTCTTCGGCTATCCTTTGCTTGTTATTTATTTTCTGCAAAACAGCCAGCGCTTTCAATGAGAACGACAAAGACATTCTTGCCTCATCTTTCAGATAGTACGCCCAACCAATGCAGTCGTAATTGGTTGCATGCAGCCACAATTCAGATTCCTGACACAAATCCAGCGAAAGCTGCGAATATTTTATAACGGTGTCCGGGCAATCGGACAATTCGCCTATGCTACTGTAATACTTAGCTTTAAGACTATCGGGAGTATTTGGGCTTATGAGCGCGAGCAGACTATCAACACGAGCTTGTGTGGGGTCGGATTCCAACTCATTACCAACATTTGGGCAGAAATACCGAACGCTAACAAAAACAGGAAAACCGATAGTAAAAAACGCTTCATTGCCCGACATTTATTCAATGCCGCAAAATTACACGTTTTTCTCCTAAAACGGCAGATGAATGATTTTCTTTGTTTCGAAAAAAGGTTCGTCGAAGAAATCAGAGATGTTATAAACATCTGATTTACGGCTGATTGCTTTCAGTTCCTCGTCAAAATCGCCACCTTTCAGATACAATATTCCGTTGGCAAGCGCGTTGTTGCCACCTGGACTTACGCATTTGCGCGTCATATTGTAGAATGCATCGAAACGGGTTACGGCACGGCTCACCACAAAATCGTACTTGTCTTTTATCTGCTCTACCCTAATCTGCTCGGCCTCAACATTTTCAAGACCTACTGCCTCAGCAACTGCCTTCACAACAGTTATTTTCTTGCCTATGCTATCAACCAAATGGAACTTGCAATTTGGGAACATTATGGCAAGCGGGATGCCCGGAAAGCCACCACCTGTGCCGACATCGAGCACTCGTGTTTGCGGTGTGAACGTAATCAGCCTTGCAATGGCAAGCGAGTGTAAAATATGATTAACACAGAGATTATCAACATCTTTGCGCGATATGACATTTATCTTTTCATTCCACTCGGCATACAAGGCTGGCAACTGCGCAAATTGACTTTTCTGCCGCTCACTAATATTCGGGAAGTATTTTAATATGTAATCTACTGATTCCGTACTCATTACATATGGACATTGCGCCGTTTCAGCATTTCATAAAGCAACTCGCGCGAACGGAAAAGCTGAGCTTTCACGGTTCCTATCGGAATATCAAGTTTTTGTGCAATCTCCTCATACGACAGCTCTTCAAAGTAGCGCATCTCAACAAGTTCGCGGTATTGCGGCTTCAGATTGGCTACCATTTGGCGAAGCAACTCGTGTTTCTGCTCACGGATTATGTTTTCTTCGGGATTGGGCGCATCGTATTTGAGCATCATTGTGGCCTCTTTCGCAAAAACATCGGCAATAGTGCCCTCTGTTTCGGTAGGCGACGTGCTGACAATATTAAGCTGGCGCACCTTTTTGCGGCGCAGAAAATCGATGCAGTTGTTTGAGGCGATACGGAAAAGCCAAGTGCTGAACGCATATTCTGGCGAATACTGCTCAATGTTGCGGAAAGCCTTGCCAAACGATTCGATTGTCAAATCTTCAGCATCAGTCCGGCTTTTCACCATTTTCAGCACCATATAATAAATGGAGTCCTTGTAACAGGTCAATATCTCGTTAAAAGCCTGCTCGTCGCCGTTTTTGGCCCGCTCCACCCACAGAAAATCACGTTGGGCATTTTTCGAAAACTCATGATTCTCGTTCATTTGCAACGATAGTCTCTTAAATTCAAAATATTGAAAGCCAGATGAAGCACTGGCAAAACAATGTCAAATATAGGAATTAAAAACAAAAATCCGCGTTCATCGAATCTTCGCATATTTATTTTATAAACAATCAATTGCACAAGCAGACGGAAAAGATATGCGGCCGCTGCCTCAATATACAACCCAAACGGAATAACAGCAACCACCAGCGCGGCATAGAACAGAAGGCGCGTGAACAGCTCAATACTCAGGCTCAATTTGGTTCCGCCGCGATAGTGCGTCCATGTTGACAGGTGACGCTGTTTTTGCTTAACCCACTGTCCGAAAGTGGCGCAAGGTGTTGAACGAGTGAAACTTGTCTTTTCGGTAACAATGCGCGTATTTTTCTTGTTGGCGTTCTCGTTCACAAACAAATCATCGTCACCCGACACCAAATGATAGTGCGATTGGAAACCGCCTCGTTCGAAAAACATTGAGCGTCGGTACGATATGTTGCGCCCTACTCCCATATACGGATGACGCAACCGCGCCAATCCCAAATATTGCATGGCGATGCTCAGCGTATCGTAGCGTATCAATTTGTTTAACAAGCCTTTGCATCTGTCATAGCCGCCATATCCCAAAACAAACTCGGTTTGGTCGGTGTATGTGTCAGCTATATTGGCAAGCCACTGATTGCTAACAGGATAGCAATCGGCATCAGTCATAACCACATATTCGTTTTTGGCTGATTTCAGACCTATAGTTATCGCCAGTTTTTTCCCGTGCCCGAACTTGCGGTCTATCTCAATGTTTGTATGGCGCAGATTCTTGTATTGCTGCTCCAACTCCCCCATTAGCAACCATGTATCATCTTCAGAGCAATCGTTAACCACAATAACCTCAAAATCAGGATAATCCTGCTCCAGCACTTTGGGCAGGAATTGCCTCAGATTCTCACACTCGTTGCGGGCGCAGACAATAACCGACACCGGCGGCCGCTGGCTTCCGCCTTGAGGTTTCTTGTTGCACACCGGCTGAAGAAAGACAATCAGATAATAGAGGGCCTGAATTAACGTCAAAGATGCAAGTACAACTAATACAATCAGTTGCAGCTGACTTAAAGAATTGAGATATTGTTCCACTTTTGTGCGATTAACATCTGCAATAGTAAAAAAAATCCTATTCAGATTTATGCGCTAATTGCCTTCATTGCAAAATTCGCAATACTCTTTTTTAATGTTTTCGTTTTCGAAAACTTTAAGCGAGAAACCCTCACCGTCGCCACTATCGAGCAAGCGCCTATATGTCTCAGGTTCAATCTCTTTTATCCGGCTCATTGCTGTCTCAAATGCCACGGTGTGCATCATATTCTCAAACATGCTGCAAAGCGACACGTAGGTCAGCAACAACTGCATATTGTTAGTGGCTCCAACCCAAGGCTCCAAAATCTTGAGTGTCAGCATGTAATCTTTGTTATACAGGAACAGCTCAGCCAGTTTTAGGCTGTTTTCCATTGTCTCTGTTTTAATATCGACAATCTGTTTAATACGCTGAACACAAGCCACTTTGGTGGCGCGCACGTGCGTCAGAGAATCAACCTCGTCGATTATCTTCAGTTGCAGACGAATGTTCAAGCGGTCGACAGTTTCCTTGCGCAACGGCGTATAATACAGTCGCTCAATGCCTTGCTGAATGCTTGAACTCATGTCGCGGAACAGACCTTCGGGATAGTCGATGCGCATCAGCAAATCGTTGAAGGCGATGTACTCGTTGTTCGGAGCCAACAGGGCCAAAGCACGAATCCGCTCACGCACCTCGCTCATTTTCAACATTCCAAGTTTGTGTCTCAGCCAAAGGTCGTTCATCGCCAACCCTGCAAAATCGGGCGAATCGGGAATCTGCATCTCGTCAAGAACTTTCTTGTCGTATTGCCCCTGAAGCACACGCTTCATAATAAATTTCTGTATCGACAGAGCTGTGATGCGGTCGGCGGAGTCAATTGCCGCCTCGTGAAACTTGCGCACCACAAACGGTTTTTCATTCTTGCCTTTAATATCGTAAACGATGCGCATGTTGATGCGGGCGTAACGGTGGTTTTGAAGCATCGGCTCAAGCTCACGAGCCAAATCGTTCTTCTTTATGCTGTCCTGAACCCGCTCGATGCTCATATTGGCGAACTTGCGGTATTTTGTTGATTGAATGTCGATTACAAAATCATCCCAGTTATAATCGGTTACTATGGTCTTGGTTATCGAATCGGCCTGGCGGCTCTCCAAAGCCTTAACGATGCTCTCGGCGCGGCGGCGCTGCAGGCTGCGGTTCACCGAGTCGCTGCCCTCAATTGACGAGTAGGCGGTTATGTCCATGTTCAGAATGGTGAAATCAGGTTGCTCAAGCGCCTCCAGAAAAGGTTCAATGTCCTCAACATTATAATCGGCCTTATTGCCCTTGAATGGAATGACAAACGTTAGGTCGGCACTGTCGGGAATCGGATGATAGCCGAACCGAGAGTTAATCATGACCGTGTCGGCAAGTATTTTGACTACATTTTTGTACGTTCCCTTTATCGGGTGGATAAACGACTTTGGCACGCTTGCGCAAACCGAGCCGTCTTGAATAATCATCAGATTTATCTCACTGTTTTTCAGCTCGATATTATCGGGCAAATCGGCAATTTTAGCCTTGAATGCGTGCGAGTTTTTCGACACATCGGCCAAGTTCTTCTTAAAGACTTTCTTCATCTTGCACGGCTTGGTCATGACGCCGTGGTTTATGCGGTTATAGTCGAGGATATTGCCCTCAAGACCGCATGCGTACTGCTCTTTTTGCAGAATGTCGAGAGCCAGAGCATCAGTTTTGTTGCGCAAAAGTTTCTGCAGCGGCTTGGCGTTGTTCAGCTCGATAAACACCTGACGGTCTTCCACTTTAAGCGCGTCGCGGAACTCGAAAAGATTGGTCATTCGGTTTATGCGCTTGCAGACATCGGGGTCATACTCGTTCAAACCGTTGTTTTTCAGCGTGTAAGGCACCTTCAGCTGGTCGCGGTTGCGCATCCCTTCGTTAAACGAGCGGAAGTTGCCCAAAACCACCGACACATACACCTTCTTGCCCTCGGCGTCGATATGCGATGATGCGCCAATATACTGATAGTTAGTACTTTCGAGAAGCGAAGCCGTCTTACTGTTCGACATCCAGCGGAAAACCAGCTCCTCGGCCATTTTATAGTATGTGAGCGCCTGCTTGTTTTTAACGACATTGATTTTAGTTGTCAGCTCGGCCGCATTGTTCGAGCCGCCATAGTTGCGCATACGCTCAGCTACAGGTTCTTTCAGCTTGGCATTGGGGTCAGTGTCGGCCATAAGCGCCATGTACTCCGACTGCTCGTTGGCCACCGTGAACAACAACCGCCGGTACTGCAGCGGCTCACAGTCGCGCTCGGAAAGCACATAGTTTATCTGGTCGATAATGATGCTGTCCATAAGCACCGGGAAGAATTCTTCAGCATCAATCTGCGTCTCGGCCGACATCCGCTGGCCGTTTATCATATATGTCCGGCGCGAAACACTGCTTTGAGCATCAGCCATATACGACATAGCAAATGCGAACAAAAACAATATCAGTTTTTTAGTCATCAGAATAAAATCGATTTCATTCAAAAAACGGGCAAATGTATGAAATATTGATTGTTTGCGTTTTTCATTTTCCACCATTCGACAATTTAGCGGCACAAACGGCTGCCAAATGTTCCACAAACTTCTTCTCGCCCGGATTTTTCTCGTACATAAAAAGCAACATCTCGTCCTGCACCTCGCGCGACTGCCGCATAATCGACATCGATGTCACAATAAGCCCTTGAGAGTAATGCAGCCTCTGCATCTGGTCTAAAATGGCCAACTCTTTGGGCGATAGTCGTTTTCCGTCATTCATGCTACTTGCCATAATAGATTGATTTAATTCTCTTAGCCACCTCCTCGGGACAATCGACCAAAAGTTGGGCATGATTCATCTTAGGAAAAATCTCGATATGGACATCGGAAAAAAGCGATGCAAGGAGTTTGGCTTGCGGACGTGCCACAAAGGCCTCCTTGGTTCCATACCAGTAATGAATATCGGAACCGCTTATACTCTCCAAAGTACTAGTATATACTGATTTATATCCTTGCCGCACGGCTTTACCCTTGCCGTATGGCCATACTTTTTTACACTCATCAAGCAACACATCGAAATAGTGTGAGTGGAAAACAAAACGCCAGAATCCTGTCCAATGGTAACATGTCCATACATTGAAACTCTGATAGTAACGCAGCGGACCGACACACCAGCGAGGCAGTGACAAAAGCGGTGCGGCATCCATAACAGCGTGGCTGATGCTTATCTGGTTGCGTTCCATTATCCGTGACAGAATCTTGCCTCCAAGCGACAATCCGTACGCCATATCAATCTTTCCGTCAAGATTCTCCTGCACATAATTGATTGTCTGCACCGCCTGGTCGTCAACCGATGTGAACTCCGACGGCGTGCCCATTAGAAAACCGTCAATTCCAGCAACTACAATGCTGAAATCAGCTTTAAGCAACTCAATTAACGGCAAAAATATCTCATGCGAAACTCCAAGCCCCGGCAACAACAGCAATGTCGGCTTGTCTTTATCTCCGAATGTGTAGAATAGCATTTCCGTCGGTTTTTAAATCATTTGCAATGATACAAAAGAAGCCTGTAATATGTCAGGAATCGGCTTTATAGAAATGTTATATTTGTGGGAAAATTCCAACTTTTCAAACAAAATGAGTACGCAAGGGAAATACATAAAAGCGACACCGGATATGGCCGAAGCGGTGTATAATATCCTGCATACAACCATAAAAACGGTATATCCTAATTACTATCCAAAGGAGGTCGTGGATTTCTTTTGTGCCCACCACAGCATGGAGCATATTGCTGAAGGCATTGCGTCGGGAAATATGGGCGTACTGACCGACGGTGAAACAATTGTGGGAACAGGATGCTATTTCGAGAATCATATCACGGGAGTATATGTTTTGCCTGAATATCAAGGCCTTGGTTATGGAACCACGATTATGGACCATTTGGAAGCTAAAATTTTCGAGAGTTATGATACCGTTGCGTTGGACGCTTCTCTGGCCGCTGTTTTCTTATATGAGCATAGGGGCTACAAAACGGTTGGACACGGCAAATACGACCTTGAAAATGGCGTTAAACTTGTGTATGAGATAATGGAAAAGAAACTGGCCTAAAACTGCCAAATAACATACGCAACAAGAATCGTATATATTTGCTGTTAACGACTAAAAAATGAAACAATGAAAAAGAGCGTATCATTTATTATTGCTGCGTGCTGCGCACTGGCTGCGTGCCAACAACAGACCGATATTACGGAGAAAGATTCGAGTCAGTTTGTAACACTCACCGACGCCGTTCCCGATGCCATTTTGGAGATTCGATATTATGGCACTTACAACTTTGTTGGCACCCGAATCGATGGCTACCTGCAACCAACGGCTTTGCTCACAAAACGTGCCGCCGACAGCCTTCGCGCCGTGAGCGACGATGTGATGCAGCAAGGTTACCGACTGAAAATATACGATGCCTACCGCCCGCAAGTGGCTGTGGACCACTTCGTTCGCTGGGCCGCCGACATTGCCGACACGCTGATGCGCACCTATTTCTACCCCGATGTCGACAAATCGCTTCTTTTTGAGCAGGATTACATTATGGCTAAAAGTGGCCACACGCGCGGTTCAACCGTCGATTTGACGCTTTTCGATATGACAACAGAAAAAGAACTCGATATGGGCGGCACGTTCGACTGGTTTGGCACGGAGAGCCACCCCGATTTTTGCGGCAACCCCGACACCGGCACTTTTACCGGCGACAACAGCAAAAGCCCGACGGGTCGTGCCATTACCGAAGAGCAGTTCCAAAACCGTATGATTCTGCGCAAAGCAATGCTGCGCCACGGTTTCCGACCGCTCGACAGTGAATGGTGGCACTTCACTCTGAACAACGAGCCGTTCCCCGACACATATTTTAATTTCCCCGTCAAGCAATTGGAATGAATAAGAACTATCTGAAAATCAGTTTAATTCATTGTGCCGCTTTCGCGATATGCGCAGCATTGGCGGTGTCGTGCACCAATGGCACAAGCCGTTCCTGCGAACCGGTTGCTGTTGTTGGCATTGCGCCGCAAGCGCCCGATTATGCCGATTCCGCAATGTGGATTATCGCCGATGCCGACCCCGACAACACCGGAGCCGACGTTTTCTATGTGGTCTCGACGTGGGAGGAGGACTGGACCGATAGTCTCGGCCGCACCTGCCATTATGCCGACGTGTGGAATCCCGAACACCGCAACCGAATGGCCATTGAAATCAACCGCGCGGCAGCCTGTATGTCGCCGGGCAACCGTTTCTACGCGCCATTCTACCGCCACGCCACCATCGACGCTTTTCTCACGCAAAACGACGACACCATAACTCGCCGCACACGCCTTGCTATGGCCGATGTCCGCACTGCTTTCGACCATTTTCAGCAACATCGCGACAAGCAACGGCCGCTGATAATTGCGGGGTTCAGTCAGGGTGGATTGGCCGTGGTTGAACTGCTCAAACACATCAGCGATGAGACTTACAGCCAATTGGCTGCCGCCTACGTTCTGGGCTACAAGGTTACGCCGGCCGACACCACTGCGTGCCACCGCATCCGTCCCGCACAAGGAGAGAGCGACACGGGTGTCACCATCTGCTACAACACGGTGAAGGATGTGAAATATGCCAATCCGGTGATTTCGGCATCCTGCATCGCCATCAACCCCGTCAACTGGCGCACCGACGCCACGCCCGCCACGCTTCACGACACAATCACCGTCACACTTTCACCCGAATATCACGTGCTGGTGGTTGAGGGTTACAGCGGTGCAGAATATCCGGCTTACCGCAATTTTATCAACGTTGGCGACATTCACAGCTGCGAGCCATGGCTCTACAGCGAGTGTCTGCAGCGCAATATCGCCGTCCGCGCACAGCAATGGAGAAACAATCTAAAACAATAGCCTTATGCTACTGAAAATAAGCACATTCATAGCAAAATATATGGCCGCATTGGTTTTGGCGGCGGCCGTTGTGGCACTGTTTGTCCCGGCTTCGTTCAGCTGGGTGAAAACAAGTTCGATAAACTACCTTTTAGGCGTGGTGATGTTCGGAATGGGACTGTCGCTCAACCCCACCGACTTCAAAATTGTGTTCAGCCGCCCGAAAGATGTAGGCATTGGCTGTCTGGCGCAGTTCGGCATTATGCCGCTGCTTGCCCTTGCGATTGCGCGGATTTTCGGGTTGCCCGATGAGCTCGCCGTGGGTCTGGTGCTGGTTGGCTGCTGCCCGGGTGGCACGGCATCGAACGTCATCACCTATCTTGCCAAAGGCGATTTGGCTCTGTCGGTTGGAATGACTTGTGTGTCAACCATTCTGGCGCCGTTCCTGACACCGCTGCTCACTTGGCTGCTGGTTGGCGCGAGCGTTGAGGTCGATGTGCTGAGTATGTTCTGGTCGATT
>JAFZWI010000099.1 GCA_017617355.1 Salinivirgaceae bacterium
ACCACAGGTTCCCACGCGTACGAGCCGCGCCGCACCATTGCCACATTGCGCAGGTTGCCAATGTGCTCGTCGATGCTTGCCGCCTGCCCCTTCACCGCCCGCCGTCCGCCCTGCGATGCAGTGGATGCCACCACCACTTCGTCGATGTTCAACTCAATGTCGGCCGTAGTGTCGGCTGCGGTGGTCAGTAATGTCGATATAATCAGTAATGATACCATTCTCTATTTCCGTTTTGATTTTAATTATATTGCGCCGACTTGCCTGATTTCGTGTAATTTAGCAAATCTTATTTCAGTCCGCGCCTTCGTCTTGCTTGTTTTAATGACGGCACAAAGATAGATATTATTTTCTACCAACCTACAGGATTGATGGGTTTATTTTATAAAAATGTTGGGGATTTTGGGATTTTTCTCTAACCGATTCCAGCAGATTCAAACCCGAAAAGGCTGAAGGCCTGAAAGATTTCAGGCGGTAGAAAGCATAAACCCCGAAGGGGACGGAAAAACAAATAGGGCTGCCCTAAAGACAGCCCTATATTGAATATTTTCTTTGATACATCAAAATCATCTCGCACCAATGTCAAACCCCAAGCGAACAGTTGTTATAGGGACAAAATTGTATTCTGTGCCAGTTCCCGAATATTTGCCGTAAGTGATGGTTTGGGTTTCAATTCCTTTAGTTTCAAAACCTAATGACATATTAAAATGACCAAATCGGCACCCTATAGAAGGAGAGAAATAAAGTCCATTTACTACCCCAAACTCTAATCCTAAACGCAAATCAAAAAAGGGGGAAATGTTTTTATTCATCATATCGAATCGTGCATCAGCAAAAATAGGAATACACAACCCATCAGCCATTCCCTTACCTGTTGTACCTGTGGCATACTCATATTTAATGGATTGGTACTCGACATATTGTATTCCCAAACCACCGCCAACGAATATTTTAGGGTTAATTTGCATACCGTGAATTGTCGATGTCGAAAAACCATAACAATCTCCGTGTATCAACACTTCAACAGCACCCAAAATGCCTCTGTAACCACGATTCGGGTATTTCAATTTTTCGGTTGTTTTCTTTTCTTTCTCTGTTTTTTGTTTTTGCTCTTTGGCCATTTTTTCAACATCACCCATTTCGTACACAAAAACACTGCCATCGGATGTTTGAATTTTCACAGACACATTAGGGATTTGTTCTATCAGCACACCACGTATCACACTGCCGTTTTTCAGATATAAAACATCTTGCCATTCTTGTGCGAATGCACTAAACGATATGAAAATCATCGCAATAAGTAAAATTTTACCTTTCATAACCTGTTTTTTAAAAAGTTATTCTTTAAAAGGTGTCCTTCATAAATGTGCGCATAAAAAAAGCGTGGACACATTGCTTTATGAAATCTGAGGCCTTCGACTGCCATCTTGCTGATAAAGAATGCAGACCACGCATAAAATGCGGGTCCGCTCCATTTTTGTCAGCAAGAATCCTTGAAAGTGTCGAAGTTTCAGATATTCATAAAAAAGAAGCAAACGCTATTTCCGATATTTAAAAATGTGCACACTAAAAGTGCTATTCTACCATAAGCAATTCGTTTTTAATTATTCATAATGTCAAATGTAGGAAAAAACTTTATTGGTAAATGGAAATTCATTTTTTAACTATTACAAATCCACAATATTCATTTTACTCAATAACTCGAACCCGTTTTTATTTGCCCACATCACAACGTTATGATACATTTGTATAACGAAAAAACGGTCTGATGTTCAGTCGTTTCAGCGGGAATCGCATTCCCGCCACAACAAAAAAGCACCGACAATGGATAACAACGAACCCTTTGAATGGCAGAAACCAGGTGTATGGCGCAAACCGTGCATTGTGCACGTAACAATGGTGGCCAATGCCCACCAACCCATTTTCGGGACACTTAATCACGACGGCTCACAAGCCATAGTGGAAAAAACACCAATTGGTTGGGCACTCATCAATCAGCAACGCCGTTTGCTTGAGCGATGCCCCGAAATAAAAATCCTTGCTGACAAAGTTATGCCCGATCATCATCACATTGTTTTGCAGGTCACCCGCACAATGCCACAGAGCATCAAAGAAGTAGTGCGTGGTTATATGCAAGGCTGCAAAGCCGAAGCACGCAAGTTGGGATTCGTCGGCAATATTTACGACGCACCACCGTTTTATCGCGTGCTAACCCACAAAGACCAACTTGCTGCAATGATAAACTATGTGTATGCCAATGCCGAGCGTGCGTGGCTACGGAAACAGAATCCTGACCTTTTCCGCTTGCACCGTCAAACCGAAGTTCGGGGGCTGACATTCACATCATTAGGCAATCATTTTCTGTTAGATTGGCCCGACCGCCAGTTAATAGAAATTTCACGCAGCGCCACCAGCGAACAAATCAAACAACAGTTACAATCGGCATTAACGGCCGCACGCAATGGTGCTGTAACATACACGGCAGCCATCAGCAAAGGCGAACAAATCATTGCACGAACGATTC
>JAFZWI010000100.1 GCA_017617355.1 Salinivirgaceae bacterium
AAAAAGGTGAATATGGATATCGCCACACGAAAGAAGAAGTGATGCGTGGCATTTGGCGCGAACCATATATTATTTGTAATCTGATATTTGCCGGAGTTTTGGCAGCAGTGCTGGCCTACTTCGGCATTTTTTCGTCTGATGAAGCCTATCCTCTCCACGCTCTTATGCCCGGCAATCTGACCAGTACCGGCCTTCAGCGTGCCCTATCGGAACTGATGCGCGGAAATCTGACGGAAGCCCTGCAGTTTAACAGCTATTCAGTTGGTATCTTTGCTTTTTTTGTTTTGCAACTGATTATGCGCATTGCATTTAGCGCAATTTTTGTTTTTTGTGCCGATAAGCGCCGCCAGTTGATTCTGACTGACGCCATAATCTCAACTTTGTTATTTTTGTGCGCCTTTGCGCCAATGGCAATTAGGCAAATGTTGATTAATTGAATAACTGACTGATTGATAATGGTTGTGTTTGTGACGGCTATCAGTTAATCAGTCAATCTGTAAATCAATAATTGAACGATGCGTAAACTCACAAACGATGAACTGAACCGTCTGACGGTGGACGAGTATCGCAAGGCCGCAAAAATGCCGGTAGCCATTGTGCTCGACAATGTGCGCAGCGCCAACAATGTGGGCTCGGTGTTCCGTACGGCCGACTGCCTTGGCGCCGAACGACTCTGCCTTTGCGGCATCACGGCCACACCGCCCAACAAAGACATCAATAAAACAGCGTTAGGTGCAACCGAATCGGTTGATTGGAAGCATTTTGCAACAACTCTCGATGCTGTTGCCGAACTTCGCGCCGATGGCTATACAATTCTATCTGTTGAGCAGGCTGATGGCAGCATTGCTTTGCAGGATTTTGTGCCGGCAGTGGGGCAGAAGTATGCTCTCATTTTCGGTCACGAGGTGAACGGTGTGGCGCAGGAAGTTGTTGATGCTAGCGACGGCTGCATTGAGATTCCGCAAGTGGGCACCAAACACTCGTTCAACATTTCGGTGAGCGCCGGAATTGTTATTTGGGAAGTGTTCAGGAAATTCAAGTTTGATAAGGATTAATTTCAGAGGAACTTTGTCTTATGCCTTATCAACTTCTGCCTTTATAATTGCCTTTTAATCTTTCGCTGCGATAACTATCTTTGCCGCTATGTTAAAAATCATTGGAAGGATTGCGGTTTTGCTGATTTTGTTCGCGCTGCCAGCGATGGCTCAGGCGCAGACAGCCGATAGTTTGTTCGTCAGCGGCATAACCGACGGCACGGGACGCGATACGCTCATCAACACTTTGGGAGTGGTGAGCGATTCAACTTTGCGCGACTCGCTGGCTCTTGCCGACACGGTTAGCATCGACAGCGTTCCACCCAAACCCGTCCGCGACACATCAAGGTATTGTCTTTATCGCAAGGTGTTTATTGATAAAGACTCGCTGAGAATTCATAAATGGCACTATAATCCAAATACTTACGATTTCGATATGAGTACCTACGACTCATCGTTGTATATGCTCAATCTGCACAGGCCTGCAAACTATGAGGGGCGCGTTACATCGTATCTGCATCAGCTTGGAACGGCAGTCAACAGTCATGAGTTTTTTGCGCCCAATGAGCCTACGCGGTTCTTGTTCTTGCAGTCGTTTACTCCGTATATGCATCAGGCTGAGACTGAGGAGTTTTATAATGTTAAAAAACCATTCACACTATTTGGTTACGACGGAGGAATGAAAGATGAACAGATTGTTCACTTGCTTCATACTCAAAATGTTACACGCGGATTGAATCTGTTTTTCAAATATGATTCGTATGGCGGCGACGGCGAGTTTGTTGAGCAGAAAACAAAAAACAATGCAGGAAGTCTTGGCGCGTCGTTCATCCAAGGACGGCTGGCCACGCATGCCGCATGGACATTTACTCGCATCAATGTTGAGGAAAACGGCGGTGTTACCGATGACTATTTCATAACCGATAGTGTAATGAATCCCAAGGAGATAGCCGTTCGCTTGACAGATGCAAAGACGTATATCAAAGACCGTCAGTGGTTTATCGACCAAAAGGTTGGTTTTGTGCGGGCTAAGGAGTCAGACACTGTTGACACCGGCGGCTATTGGTTCAGTCTGCAATATACTTTCAAGCGTCAGTTCAGCCGCAAATATTATGTTGATGCTAATAAGAAGTATTTCAATGCGATAACCAAAGATTCGCTACCGGTATATGCACACAATTATTCGGGGCGGGCGACTTACGACTCTTGCTCTTATTCCGACCAGATTCATCAGTTGAGGTTGAATTTGGAGGAGATAAAAAATCCGTATGCGCCGTTTGGGCTTTACGGTGCTTTGGGTTTGCACAAGGCGCGTTACTACTATTTTAACGTCGATACGCTTTTTGCAAACACGCACTCGACAACCAAGACAAGCGGCTACATTGAGGCGGGATTGTATCGCACACGTTCCGGATTGCTTACATTCTCTGGTAGTTATCGGCAGTATTATGCCGGATACAAAATGGGCGATTTTACGTTGAAAGGTGAGGTTACCCAGCGTTTCTCAAAAGGAGAGAAACCTGTTTCGGTGTCGGCCAACGTGCTTTTTGAGCAGAGCAAACCTGATTGCTTTATAACTGATTATCAGTCGAATCATTTCAAATGGCAGAAAGATTTCAGCAAACGTCCGATTACAGCCAAAATAAGTGCACAACTTGACATTCCCAGCTTCCGTACCACTGTGGCTGGCAATTACGCTTTGCTGTCCAACTATATCTATCTGAATACCAGTTGCAATCCGGAGCAAGCTAATTCAGCCGTTTCGGTGGCCGACATACAGCTGCGAAACCATTTGTCGGGAGCAGGATTCAACCTTGTGAGTCGCATCAACTATCAGACAACAAGCGACAGCCGCATATTGCCGCTTGCCACCCTGACGGCATACGAGGCGCTGTATTACGAGCGTGAGCTGCATTTTGAGGCAACCAATGGCCGCTTGTTTTTCCAACTTGGCCTCGACATGAGTTTCTGGACCAAATACAAAGCCCCGGCTTATTGTCCGGCAACCGCGCTTTTCCATAATCAGGACGATGTTGAAATAGGCAATTATCCTTTTGTGGGGGCGTTCCTGAATGTCCGCATCAAACAAGTGAGGTTCTTCATCTGCGGGCATCACATCAATTACGATTTGTTTGGTGACCGCGAGTTCTTCCTTGCCCCGCATTATCCGACCTCGAAAGTCTCATTCAGTTACGGCATCCGTTGGCCGTTCTATGATTGAAAAAACACGCCAATTCCGGTTTGATTCCGTCAACTTCTTGACTGATAACCGTTTGTGTGGTGTGTAACTCTTTGAAAAAAATATCCATTTTCATTATTAATAGGTGAAAATAGTTGTGATACTTTTATAATTTTACGTGTTTTTTGATAAATAATGGATTTCTAAACGAATCGCAGAATGAGGAGATTAATATCATTATTGACAATATGTTTGGCATTGGGAGCGAATGCCCAAATCAACAAGTATGGTAATCCTTTTATAACATGTTACCCGCCTGAGGTTTATAATGAGGAAGACCAAAACTGGGCTATTGTACAAGACAACCGAGGCTTTGTTTATGTAGCTAATTACCAATCGGTTTTGGAATATGACGGAACTACTTGGCGTTCGATAGAAATTCCAAATGCGGCATACGTCTATTCGCTTGCTTTAGGTGATGATGGTGTTGTTTATGTAGGCGCAATTAACCAGTTCGGATACATCGCTCCCGATTCGATAGGTAATTTGGTATACAAATCACTTTCGGAACAGGTGCCTGATAGTGTGATCTTTACTGGAGTTTTAGATATCTATTACTATAACGGCAAGGTCTATTTCTGTTCGTATGAGTACGATTTTGTTTATTCTGGCGGGCAACTTGAAAGTGTATACCAGCTTCCTGATATGAGTACACGTTCTTTCATAATGAACGACACTTTATATGTGGGAAATATGCTGGGTGGCATAAATAATGTTGTTACAGGCTCACAACTGCTTGACGAGAAAAAAATTGCTGCTGGTGCTATACGAATTCATAAATTGGATAACGACAATTATATATTGTTTCTTAACGGAGCTACTGTTTTTAAATATAATATAAAAACTGGGAAACTTAAAAAGTGCAAATCACACGCTTTTGACAATCTAAAATCTTATAATTTGTATTCGGTTACTAAAACTGACCGTGGGTATGTAGCATCAGTATTGTTCTCGGACGACTTTACTTTTGTACTTACTGATACGTTGTTGAACTTCACGTCAGCCTTGAATACAACTAATGGCCTAATCGACAAAATTGGTGTGAATTCGTATGTCTCAAATACGGGAGTAATGTGGGGTTGCTTGAATTATGGAATTGCGAAAGCGGAGATAGGCAGTCCGCTCCGTGTGTCTAACGAGATTAACGGGCTTAGTGGACAAATAACTGATATTATTGAACATAATGGGATAATGTATGTTGCAACATATAATGGTGTATACTATAAAACAAGCGATGCTCAGGAGTTTATGGTGTTTAGGCCTGTTGACGGATTTGAGTCGAGCGCATTTGCATTGTTAGAATTTAAAATAAAAGAAGCAAACAAGTCAAAATTGTTATGTGCAACACAAACAGGATTGTATGAAATTCAGGGAACAAAGGCTGTTAAAATAAAACTGCTTAATAATAATTTAAATGAGCAGAGCATATCGTTTTTCCAGCAGTCGAATGTGGAAAGTGACAAGTTGTATATAGGTACAAATTTGGGACTTACCATATACAAGTATACGGACAAAGGATGGGTGGAGGATAAAGATCCGCGTTTCAAACAAGTTACAGGCGATGTTTCATGGATGAGCGAGGACGCGAAAGGTAATTTTTGGACTAATCCTGGACAGCAGGGAATTATGATGTTTCCATACGGACAAGATACGGTTTACTCATATGATGAGGAGGACGGAATAAACACTGAGCAGGTGAATATGAAATTGTTGCGCGGTCACTTGTTTTTCTGCACGGCTGATGGCATTATGGAATTTTGTGACTCAACACAAAGGTTTGTCCGTTCATCTTATTTTGGCGAGTTTTTAGCTGACACCACTAAAGGAGTTTACCGTATTCAGGAGTATGGCGATGGATTTGTGATGAGTTGCCGCAGGGGAACTCACCAAAACTGGATAGAGATAGCCCAGCCTGACGGTGCTGGTGGTTTCAAAGTGTTTAACACTCCATTCTTGCGTCTGCCTAACAAATGGGCCGATGCTGTTTATGTCGATTCGGAAGGAACGGTTTGGATTGGGGCGTCAAACAATTTGTTCAGCTATCACACAGAAAAACCATATGCCTGTGAGGCACCGATAAGCAGTGTAACACCATTTAATGTGCATATTCGCAGTGTTATTGCCAATGATAGTGAAGTGATTTTCAACGGTGCTTTTACCGACGAGGAGGGTAAATTATCGTTGGTGCAGAATCCGAAACAGGAAATCGTGTTGCCATACAGTCAACGCAATCTTGACATAACCTACAGCGCTACATTCTTCGAGGAGTCTTCGCGAACAGAATATTCAACTATATTGAAGGGTTCAGAGAATGTATGGTCGAAGTGGTCGAATCGCACCGAGGTTACTCACAACAACCTTGGCGAAGGCCTTTACACCTTTATGGTTAAGGCGCGAAACATTTACGGTGTCGAGAGTAATGTCGCAGAGTTCACTTTCCGCATCAAACCGCCGTTCTACCGCACCATTGTGGCATATATATTATATGTGATAATATTGGTGGCTCTGGTTTACGGAATTGTTAAGTGGAACACCCGCCGACTGATTGAGGAGAAGAAACGACTGGAACAGAAGATTGCCGAGGCAACGGAGGAAATCCGAGGACAGAACGTTCAACTTGAGCAACAGAAAGATGAGATTGAGAAGCAGAAAGACGAGATTCAGTCGAGTATCAACTACGCGCGCCGTATTCAACGCGCCTTACTTACTCCTGACGCTACTATCGACCGCATCTTCCCCGACCACTTCTTGCTTTACAAGCCGCGTAATGTGGTGAGTGGTGACTATTATTGGTTTGGTCAGTTTGGTGATTACAAGGTGAGCATTGTAGCTGACTGTACGGGTCATGGTGTGCCGGGCGGATTCATGAGCATGCTTGGTATGACAAACCTCAATTACATTGTAGGTCCGGAGCTCAGTCCAGATATGATATTGAACAAATTACGCGAGGCTATCATAACAAGTCTACGTCAGCGTACCGACGAGGATAATCCGGACGGAGAGAAGAAAGACCGTAGCCAGGACGGTATGGACGTGGCGATGTATGTGCTCAACGAGACAACGATGACATTGTCGTTTGCCGGAGCCAACAACCCGCTTGTCCTTATCCGCGACGGTGAGGCTCAGGTTATAAAGGCGAGCAAGATGCCTGTTGGTATTTATGCTAAACTTGACCCGTTTGAGCGCGTCGATTTGGAAGTTAAGAAAGGCGACTGCCTCTACACCTTCTCCGACGGATTCCAAGACCAGTTCGGCTTTGAGTCGGGACGTAAGTTCATGAGCAAGCACCTGCGCGAGCTTTTGGTCGAAATACATCAGAAACCGATGGCGGAGCAGAAGGAGATTCTGAATACCACATACGAGGCATGGCGCGGTCCGGCCGACCACCAGACCGACGACGTTGTGCTGTTTGGATTGAGAATATAGTCAGCCAGCGCATCAGGTTTTACAGCGATTTTATTGGCCGGTTTCTATCGTAAAGCGAATTGGAAATCGGCCATTTTTACTGGTGTATATTATTGGTCGCTTTGTCAAATTCGGGCGGCCAGCAACCTATTAAAATCATACTTTTGGAGCGTTAAAATTTGAGGTATGATAGTACGTTTGGCACTTTTATTTTTAGCTGTTTTCGATTTCGCTTGCGACACATGCAATTCTGTATCAGCGTTTTGTGTAAAAACAGCACGCCAACTTTCTCATATTACGGCAAAACCGGAAGTTGCCAACACCTCAACAGCCGCCTAATCGCACAATCTTTTTACATTTTTCGCTCCACTTTGTTATTTTTGTGACTGTTGGTGCAGAAGCAGATTCGCTTTTGCCTTCATTGTTGCTTTTAATTGATTAAAAAAGAGATAGATGAACTCTAGTAATAGTAAACCCACCAAACTTTGGGACAAAGGGATAGAGACGAACAAACTTGTTGAACAGTTCACTGTTGGCCGTGACAGAGAGATGGATGCTTTTCTTGCGCCATTCGATGTTATGGGTACAATGGCTCATATAACCATGCTGCAAAGCATCGGGTTGCTTGAAAAGTCGGAGCTTGACACGCTATTGGTCGAACTGAAAAAGATTTATGCTGTCGCCGAAGCCGGAAAACTGAAAATCGAAGACGATGTAGAGGACATACATTCGCAGGTGGAGCTGATGCTTACCCGTTCGCTTGGCGATATGGGCAAGAAAGTGCACAGCGGCCGCTCGCGAAACGACCAGGTGCTTGTCGATATGAAACTTTATCTGCGGCACGAGGTGAAACAGATTTTCTCGTTGGTAAGCAATCTATATAAGACACTTATAGCATTGAGCAACAAGCATAAAGATGATTTGATGCCTGGTTATACCCATTTGCAGGTGGCTATGCCGTCATCGTTCGGCTTGTGGTTTGGTGCATATGCCGAGAGCCTGACCGACGATTTGCGTTTGTTGAGCGCAGCTTATCGCATTATCAATCAAAATCCGCTTGGCTCGGCAGCAGGCTATGGCTCATCGTTTCCGCTTAACCGCACTATGACAACCAAACTGCTTGGTTTCAGCGACTTGAGTTACAATGTCGTGTATGCGCAGATGGGACGCGGAAAAACGGAACAGGATTTGAGTTTCGCAATGGCCGCTATTGCACAGACTCTTGGCCGCATGGCAATGGATATGTGTATGTATAACTCGCAAGACCTTGGTTTTGTGCATATTCCTGATGAATTTACAACCGGTTCGTCGATAATGCCGCACAAGAAAAACCCCGATGTTTGGGAACTAGTGCGTGGCAAGTGCAATCGTATAAAGGCTCTGCCAACCGACCTTACACTTACAATTTCAAACCTTCCTTCGGGTTATCACCGTGACTTGCAATTGCTTAAGGAACAGATAATTCCTGTAATATCTGATTTGAAGGAGTGCTTGATTCTGGCTGAGCTGATGCTGAAAAACACCGAGGTGAAGAAGGGTATCATGAACGAGCCGAAATATCAGTTGGCTTTCAGCGTTGAGGTGGTCAATAAGCTTGTGCTGTCAGGTGTTCCGTTCCGTGACGCTTACAAGCAGGTGGCTTTCGATATAAAGAACGGCAAATTCAAGCCCGAGACAAGCATTAATCATACACATGAGGGTAGTATCGGAAACTTGTGTAACGACCAGATTGATCGCAAGTTCGCTGATGTAGCGGCTTCGTTCGATTTCGAATCGGTTGAAGCAGCGGTTGCAAAACTTGTAAAATAACTGATGTCACGCCTTGCCGCAATATTGACATTGTTGCCGTGTGCGGTTTTCGCGCAAAATCAATATGCAGATATCGAATGTGTTAGTGTCGATACATCATCAACAAGCAAGGTTGTAATCCGCTGGCAGGCGACTACCGTTTCTTCCGACCAGTCATATACCATATATAAATGGGACGCCCAATGGAACGATATTGCAGTTGTGTACGAGGCCTCGTCTGAGAACCGCACGTACACTGATGTCAAGGCGCATCCGTTTGAAAGGAGCGAGCGCTATGCTATCTCGACCTCGGTGCCGGGACAGACAGATTCGCCGCTAAGCACTTTCCACCAAACTGTTTTTTTGAAGGCCGGTGATTATGACAAGTGTCGTAAGTCATTGACAATTAATTGGTCGGCGTATATCGGGACTGATGTCAGCGATTATTCAGTTTTCGGGTGCGTTTCGGGCGCGAAGTACAACCTGTTGGGAGCGACAGAAGACACAACATTCGTTACCAACGAACTTGAGCCAGGCACCGAATACAATTTTATGATTGTCGCAAACTTGAAGAACGGCCAAAAATCGTTTTCAAACATAATAAGATACACCACTTTTAACCCACGTCAGCCTGATAAATCGCTCATTAGCATAGACACGGTGTTGAACCGCCAGGGCGCTGTCGAGTTGCATTGCCGCATCGATACGGCTGCTGACTTGCAAGGTTATTCTGTGGTACAGAGTTTAGATAATATATTGAATGATAGTTTGATAACAAACCTTTTGCAGCCGGTTTTCACGTTCTGTGCCGATAACGCAGGTGCTGTTTTCACTCTTGTGGCAAGAGATTTTTGCGGTGACCCACTATACTCGGCAGACGATGTGCAACCTATTGTGATAGAGGCTGATGTTTTGGAAGGGGTTGCACAACTGAAATGGAACCGCTCACTTTCGAACACCGAGCAATACAGGCTCTTTTGTGCGGTTGACGGCGGCACGGAATCGGAAGTAGCAACAGCGACGGAAACCTACATTGAATTGAACTTTAGTGAATTGGCCGACGACCGTGCGCAAAATTTTTGTTTCCGCGTTGAGGCCAAAGTAGACGACCGATTGAGTACATCGAACACGGTTTGTGTTGAGCGCCAACCCGATGTTTTTCTGCCAAATGCATTTACTCCCAATGGCGATGGTTTGAATGATACTTTCGGACCAGTTATTGTGAGCGCGCAAATATCTGATTTTGAGTTTGTGGTGTTCGACAGATATGGTGGTCGCGTCTTTTCCACAACAAATCCGCAGGAGCGTTGGGACGGTACTTGCGGTGGAAGTTATGTGTCGGCTGGCGGCTATGTCTATTATCTGAATATCAAACTGCACAGTGGCCAAAAGATAGAACGGAAAGGTGCGGTTAACGTTATCTATCCGTAGCTTATGTCGGGCAAGACTGTTCAGTTGGCTCCAATGCTTGGCTTGATAGACATTCCGTTTATCAAATTCCTTTCAAAAATTGGCGGTTTCGACGAGATGTTTCTGCCGTATATGCTTGCCGACGAGAAATCGCTTGCGCACAGACGTGTTTTACGGCAACGGTTGGCCGGCATCGATAACCGGGAAATAATTGTACCACAGCTACTCAGCAATAGCGCTGTTGGATTTGTGCATTTTGCCAACGAATTTTACGAATTGGGTTGCCAGAAGGTGAATTGGAATATGGGCTGCCCGCAACCCTTCGTTACAGAGCGGAATAGGGGAGCGGCTATGTTGCGTGATTTGGAAAACACAAAAGCACTTTTGGAAGCTGTTTTGCCAAAACTGAACCCGAAATTATCTGTGAAAATCAGGCTCGGATACAACAGCGCGGATGAGTTTCCCGCAATAGTTGAGATGTTTAACTGTTTCGAAATAAGCGAACTGATTGTGCATACGCGGACAGCGGTGCAACAGTATTCCGGATATGCCGACCGCACCACTTTTATTGCCGAAGCGTCAAAATCGAAAAACGAAGTGGTTTACAATGGTGATATTTTTTCGGTATCCGATGTTCAAGACATTCAACTTCCTAATTTGAAAGGCTATATGATTGGCCGTGGGGCTATAGCCAATCCTTTTATCGGCTTGCAGATAAAAGGAGCGGAGTGTGGCGACAGGCAGGCAAGGTTCCGTGAGTTTTGTCTTGACATTCAAAACTGGTATTTTGAGCGTGGCACTCGTGGAAGTTTCAATCGTCTTAAGGAGTTATGGAAATATTTCTCGAAAGCGTTCAAGCTTGAGAACGAGGTTTTCGCACAACTTAGGGAAGTGGAAGACAAGCAAGCGTTTGAACAAGCCGTGGACCGAATCTTTGCTGAATACGAAATGGTGTTTTAGACGCTAAAAAAGGAAACGCAAACAATTGGGTTTTAATCAATTGCTTGCGTTTCCGAGGTACCCCCGCTGAGAATCGAACTCAAATTTAAAGTTTAGGAAACTTCCGTTCTATCCGTTGAACTACAGGGGCGTTTGACTTTGCTTAACAAGAAAATAACACGGCTTGTGGGCCATGTTATTTTCTTTAGCAATGTTTAATCGTGTGATTGGTGTTATTTTCTCCAACGTTTGTCAAGTGGGTCCATAGGAACAAACGATGGAATGCCATTACGCCAATCATCTATTATCTTATCAAGATACTTTTCGTCGTAGTTATTGTTGTGTTTCAACTCAATTTCCGTACCTCTAATTCTGTTGCTGCCATTATTGGTGTCATACTCATAATCTTCAAGCGATTTGTAGTACCAGCCATAGATGTAATTGTTGGTAACCTTGCGAATGTTTATAAAACATTTGTCTTCGCCATATCTGCCACCATAGTTCAAGGCAAGCATTGAGTAACGCTCGTCCCACCAATACCAAGAAAATTCATATGTGGTATCACGTATTCCTTTAGAGTAGGATTCCTCAAATCCTAATCCATAACCATTTACCTCAACAAAATAGTAACTGCTTGAATAGTTTTGTTGTCCATGATGTTCACTTATGGGCAATGTTCCTTCCCAGCAAACGCCATTAAGGATTTTGTCTTCCATTTCATCTTCGCTTTGGCAAGCCGAGAAGCCGCTTACGACTACTGCTGCCAAACATAAATTGCGTAATAAATGTTTCATAATTTCAATTAATTAATAGTTGTTTTTAATGAGCATTGCATAAAAAACGATTTTTCAATCAATTTGTTATGCAATAGACTTATTTTTTGTGCAAATAAAATAAAAAAATCGGATTATGCTCGGAAAAAATTGACGGTTGCTTTTATGTTCTCTTACTACTTCATCGCCTCCGCCACTAATTCTGCAATATCCTCAACGGGTGCCATTTGGGTGCGGTTGAGAGTTTTTTTGCAGAGCGGGCAAGCGGTGGCAACCACGTCGGGGTGGTTGGCGGTGAGCGACGCCATTGTTTGTTGGGCAATGCGCATTTTGTCGGCCGAAGGCAGTGTCAGGTTGGCCAGACTGCCGCCGCAGCAGAGCGAGTTTTTGCACTCGTCGGGAACGGGGGCGAGAGTGGCAACACTTGAGAGCACGGCACGCGGTTCGGCGTAGATTCCAGCGCCACGGCCAAGTTCGCAGGGGTCGTGGTAGGCAACAGTCAAAGGTTGCTTGCCGACTTTGATTTTACCGCTGTCAATCAAGCGTTTAATGTATTCGGTGTGGTGCAGAACCTCAATGCCGTCGAGATTGTAATCGTCGCGGAAAACCTTGTAGCAGATTGGGCACGACGTTACCAGCGTGCGGGCTCCGCTGTCGAT
>JAFZWI010000101.1 GCA_017617355.1 Salinivirgaceae bacterium
GGAAATCGAACTTCAGGTCGGGGTAACGGTTGCGCATTGCCGTCATATAGGCGTAGGTGTCGTCGGGGTTCAGGATTCCCAAAGTGTCGGGCAGCATAAACCGATTGACACCGCAGTCTTTTAGCGAATCGAGCATAAAATACACATAGTCAGGCGAATTACGCATTCCGTTCGACCAGTCTTCAAGATAGATATTGACACTGATGTTGCGGGCGTGGGCCTGTTCAATTGAGTTGCGGATGTCAGCCAGATGCTGCTCCGGCGTCTTGCGCAATTGGCACTTGCAGTGCTTGAGCGAGCCCTTGCAAAGCAGGTTAACAACCTTACAGCCAGCCTTTTCAATCCAGTTCAGCGATGTTTCGCCGTCAACAAAACCAAGCACCTCAATGCGGTCGATAAACCCGCGTTGACGTGCCCAGTCGGTTATCTTTCTGACGGCGCTGAACTCACCCTCCGACACGCGTGCCGAAGCCACTTCGAGCCTGTCCACTTTCAAATCTTCGAGCAGAAGTTTTGCAAGGCTCAACTTCTCGTCGTCGGTGAAAGCCACGCCCTGCATTTGCTCGCCGTCGCGCAACGTTGTATCAAGTATCTCTATTTTCATTATTTATCAGTAATTCAACGAATTTGCCATTATATCAATAAACTGCAAATGTAGAAATGTATTGCATAATTAACAATAGCCGAACGATCAAGTTGTAGGAGACAAAAAAAGAAACAGCATCTTGCTTATTACAAACAAGATGCTGTTTCTTTTAGCGATTTATGGTTATTACTTCTCCGCCAATCCCTTGACAAAACCGCCATAAGCGGCTTTGCGAGCTTTGAAATTCTCTGTCCAGATACCCACCGGCTCACCACCGCGCCAACCTGAGTTATTAGGAGCGTCGGTCAGACACCACTGGCAGATGCCGTATTGTTGCGCTGGCGGAATAATCTCAAAGTATTTTTTGATGATAAACTCATAGAAATCCGCCATTTTCTGATGTTCCTCTTCGGTCAGCTGAGATGTTTTCAGATTGGTACCGCCCCAGCGTTGGTTGCCACGCACGTAACCCATATCAAGTTCCGAGATACGGCAGAGTTTACCACTGGCAGCCATGATCTTAAACATATTAACAATATGATTTTCAATATTTTTCTGAATGTTTGCATCCTCAAAACAACTGATGTGCATTTGCGTGCCAATGCCATCGATTTTGGTCACGCCGTCGGCTTCCCATTTCTTTATCCATCCAACAAGGCTCTTCACTTTCTTGTTGTCGTCCCAATCCGATTCGAGGTTGTAATCGTTAACAAAAAGTTTCAGTTCATCAGCATTACCTTTAAAGTGCTTACGTGCGCTGGCAACAGCGGTACGCACATATTCAAGGTCGCCCATAAACGCCTGCCAGTAGAATACGCCCGACGACACATTACTAGGATCAGAAATGTTGTTATTTGCGTAGTTCTGAAGCACATAGTTGCCACTGCCGTCGTTGCCACTGCCCGACAGGGCCTCATTCACGACATCCCAAGCTTTTACATAACCATCGGTTGCCTCCATCATTCCGGCAATCCAACGATCCATGGCCCAAACAAGAGTGTCACGCTTTTCCTCCTCAGTAAGAGGAATGGTTTGGTCGCTACCCTTATGGGTGATTTTCAAGCTTTCGACCAAGATGTCACCCACGAAATCTCCCGTCTGGAACAACACAAAACCGCCTTCGACAACTGGCTCGAATTGAACGGAGTATTCCTTCATTACGGTATCAATAACAAAATTGCCATTATAATTGTTTGGATACCAATCACCAACACTATATGCAACTGATGCCTGGCCCGAAGCTTTCATTTTAATAGTCATTGTATACTTAACATCTGATTTCAATGACAAACCTCCAGCCATCTGATACTGAACCATATAGTTCTGTTTCGATTTTACGTTGTTTTTGATTAGAACGCCATCGGAACCGGTTGTTATTGAATAGTCTGTGTTCTCGTCCGCATTTTTGAAATCGCTGTGCCAAAGGCTCCACGACTTCATTCCTTTATAGTTGATATCGATATCAGCTATATCCACCTTCTCCTCATCAGGCACATCAAGTTCTTTGTCTTTCATCAAACCAAGCAGATATCCAGGCTGTTGCTGCGAGTGCCAAGCCAAAGTATGTCCGTATATTGTAAGTCCGGCAGCTTTGGCATCACTCACAAACTGCTTCACGCGGGAGAAATCCATATTACCTCCGCCATTAACCACAGAACCATATTTCATGGCATTACCGGCCACAATCTCATCGAAATGAGCAGACACTGTATCACGCAAATGGTTACGGTTATTATGAAACTCATTGACATCGAGCGCCCCACTTAATTTGAAACCAGGATGCGCTGCTCGGTCAACATAAGTTTTAAGATAATTGTAATCATTCACACTAACAATTGTGGAATCAACAACAATCACTGTGTCTGTTCTGGTTGTGTCAGTTTGTGTAGATTCCGGATCGTCAGGTACCGGAGTTTCGTCATCTTTTTCGCAGGCTGCAAAAGCAAGTGCAACCGATAACGTCAAAAACAAATATTTCTTCATATCTTTTTATTTTTAAAGGCACAAAATTATCAAAAGATATTATTGAACTCTTTTGTTTATAGATATTCTTTTTCATCTTTGAAATAAAATATCGCTATATGAATGTGAAAAGGTTTTTAACGCTTGTTGCAGTTTTTGTCACACTTTGTTCATACGCACAAATAAGGAACTATACCCCAATCAATTACGGGCCGAAGGACTTTGGTGCCAACTACGACGCCGCAAACCATGCCATTGCACAAAACCAGCATGGAATAATGTATTTTGGCACAGCCAACGCCATTTGGGAATTCGACGGACAAATGTGGCAACGTTTCGATGTCAAGCCTGGCGTTTGGATTCAATCCATAATGCCATCGGTAACAGGCGACACCATATTTATTGGTGCGGAAAACGAGTTTGGCTATTTTGTAACAGATAATAACACTGGTCGATACAACTATATTTCACTATCAGATAGCATCCGCACGCACATATTTCCATTTTCAAATGTCTGGAAAATATTCAAAACCGACGACGGAGTATATTTCCAAAGCTACCAATATATCTTCAGATTTTGCGAGACTAATGAAATTGCAATAATCGAACCGGAAACGGAATTTCACAACGCTTTCTTCGCAAACAATCATATATATGCGCGGCAACGCCATATCGGTCTTGCCCGCATCGACAGCAACATTGTTAAACCTGTAACTGGCGGTGAAATTTTTGACGAGATTGGCATCTTCGGAATGTTGGAAACAGGCCCCGACACAGCACTGATTATAAGCTATGAAGACGGAACCTGGCTTATGATAAATGACACTGTGAGACGCAATCCGTCAAGACTGAACGCGACACTGAAAAGCATCGGCTTCAATGTTACAAGTTGTACAAAAATTGACAATTGCACAATAGCGCTTGGCTCGCGCGACAATGGCATTTTGGTTGTCAAAACCGACGGCTCGGTTGTGCTGCACATCAACATCAGCAACGGTCTTATTGACAATTACATAAATCAAATATTCTGCGATCGCGAGCACAATCTTTGGATAACCACACAAAAAGGCATCACACTACTGCCTGAGAATAGTTTCATATCAGTTTTCACTGACGAAAACGGAATAAACGGCAGTGTTTACGCCATTTGCGAAGCAAACGGCACATTATATGTAGGCACAGCCGAAGGCCTGCTGAAACAAAATAATAATCTGAAGACTTACACCGAAAACCTTTTCATACCAATAGATAAAATAAGACAATGCGTATGGTGTATATCACAGTGTAACAAGGATTTGCTGATAGGAACCGAAGCAGGGCTGTTCCGGATGACTGCTGATAACGTATTCGAAAAAATATCAAACTACGACACCCGTTGCATATCATTCTGCCCTGAGAAGCAAATGCTTCTGGCTGGCGGCGAATCCGGACTAACAGTTTATGAATATGACTTCGAACTTAATATGTGGTTTGCCACACTCAGTGCCGCTGCAGGCTACAGCATAAACAGCATCGAATACGATGTCGACAGCCTTGGAATACTGACAGCATGGCTCGGCACAAGCCATCAAGGCATTATCAGGTTCATCACTGACGGCTTCTCTTCGGACACCGAATATTTTGATGAAAGCAACGGTCTGACACAAGGACTTGCATTACCTGTCAGATATAATGGTCAGGTTTATTTCCTAAACCAAGGTGGTCACATTTTCCGATACATCAGCAAAGAAGAAGTTGCAATGGCACTCGACGATTCGCTCAAGCAATATGCCCAACCGCTCTTCAGCGATGCTGAACTACCATTGATTAACAACATTTATATGATGAAGTCGTTTGGCAATGTTACATGGATTTCGGAAGGCACAAACATTGCATGCTACGTTGCTGGCGACACAGTTTTACACGATAAAAAATTCCGTGGACTTTCCGTTGGGAAAATCAATACCATATACACCTCCGACAACAACCTGATATGGATTGGCGCCACCGACGGTCTTGTTTTATGCGATAACACCGCTCAACCACACCACACTCCGTACTTCGGAATAAACCGAAGTCTGAGAACAAACGACAATAGCATATCATTACGAGATTTCAAACCCAGAATAAACTATCGCAGCAACACTTTGACATTCAGATTTGCTGCGCCATGGTTCCGTTTTCCGGAATCAATCAAATTTCAGTACTTGTTAGACGGTTACATGAGCGAATGGCAAGAAACCAAGTCTAATTCCGTAACATTCAACAACTTGCCAGAAGGTACATACACATTCAATATCAAAGCCGTCAACGCTTTCGGCGAAGAAAGCTCGATAGACGAGTTTACCTTTTCCATCCGTCCGCCGTGGTACCGCACAATAGTCGCCTATTTCGTCTACATTATACTTGCCATTCTTGCTGTTTTGTGCATCATCAAATATTACACCTATCAGCTCAAAGAGCGCAACCGCCTGCTTGACCTTGAAGTGAAACGACAGACAAAACAGATTGAAGAGCAACTGCAAAAAATTGAAGAACAGAACGTTTCGCTAACTGACAGTATCAACTATGCCGCCAGAATCCAGCGCATGTCGTTGCCAACCACATCGTTTGTGGACAACTACGTAAGCGAGTCATTCATTCTGTTCAAGCCCCGCGACATTGTGAGCGGCGATTTCTACTGGTGCGCCGAGGCTGACAACAAACTGGTTATAACAGCCGCCGACTGCACAGGCCATGGCGTTCCTGGCGCAATGATGAGCATGTTGGGCATGAACTCACTGAACACTATTGTAAAAGTGCGCGGAATAACCGACCCGGGTGCAATCTTGAACGACCTGCGAGCAAGTATTGTCCGCTCGTTTGCAGACAAAGGCGAGAACGCAGCCAAAGACGGCATGGACATTTGCATGCTTACTATCGACAAGAATAGCAACAGTTTGCAATATGCCGGAGCCTACAACTCGCTACTGCAAATCCGCAACGGCGAACTGAACGAATACAAAGTCGATAAATTTCCATGCGCATTGTCGGACCAATACAAAGAAGGCATTTTGTTCAAAACCAATGTCATCGACATGCAGAAAGGCGACTGCTACTATTTCTTCTCTGACGGCTATTGCGACCAGTTTGGCGGCGAAAACGGTGACCGCAAATTCATGAAGGCGCGTTTCAAACGCCTGCTGCTTGAAATATGCAATCTGCCAATGCAAGAGCAAGGTGAAATCCTAAACAAAACCCATCTTGATTTCAAAGGTGACACCCCACAAATTGACGATATTCTGGTTATTGGAATAAGAATTTGACAAAGAGCAATGTGAATGTGCACTCTGATGGGTATTCAGTGATTTTTAAATCGCCAACCAATTCATTAATCATTCTTTCGCATCGTTTTCAAGCCTCGGGACGGCACCAAAACGGAATAAGGTGACAATGCCGGGCGGACGACAAACCCTCCCCAAAACGGAGCAAGCCTCAGTCTCCTGTGCGGAAACCAAGGCTTGCTGAAGGAAGGCGGCGGCCTACTCTCCCACTGTACGCAGTACCATCGGCGCTGAAGGGCTTAACTTCTGTGTTCGGGATGGGAACAGGTGGAAC
>JAFZWI010000102.1 GCA_017617355.1 Salinivirgaceae bacterium
CCAGCCTCAAGCAAATGTGCCAATGGCGTGTTTTCAGAACGTGGAATGTAACCCAACAGATACGGCTCTTCCTCGCCCTCTCTAGTGTACAGAACGGCCACCGCGTTCGGGTCGTAGTGGTTGTCGGGTTCATGCTCCAACTGCAACTCTGTTCCAACCTTCAGTTCGTTCCAAACCAAGTCGGCATCGTGATACTTACGTCCTGCCAAGTGGCAATCCATAAAAAACTGTCTTCTTGCTCTCATAATCAATACTTTTTAAAGTTTAACAATCATTTTTCGAGGCAAATAAAACAGCAACCTATGCGAGATTGCGGCAGAGGTTTGAAAAATTTTTGAAAAAAATGAGATTATTTCAGCATTTCACCCAAACACCGCCCTTGTCCGGGCCTTCGCGCTTGATAATGCCAGAGTCTTGTAGTCGTTTCAAGTGCTTCGATACGGCGCTGCGGTTGATACCTAGCGTTTGGGCCATTTGCGTTGATGTCACCTTTCCGTTGGCTACAATCATCTCTAAAATGGCTTCGCGGGTTTTCTGTCCACTTTTTCTGTCCACCATTTGCATTTTCTGTCCACCTTTGGCTTCGGAATTAGTTGATTGCGTCCGCTTGAAATTATCAATCTCGGATTGCAGGTTTTTAATGTGTTCGCGTAGCATAAAATTACGGAACGGTTCGTTGCTTTGCCGCTCACGAGAGTCAATCAGCGCCTGAATGTATTCGGCTTTGTCTTCCTTGTTTATTCTGACGGGCACCAGTCCAAATTCGAACTGTATCTGATTCATTATCAGCCTCGACATTCGGCCATTGCCGTCAACCCACGGATGTATTGCTACAAGGTCTAAATGAACATCGAAACTAAACAAATACTGGTCTATAACACTATGAGCATCAGTAAGTTCAGCGCGTAGGCGGTTTGTATTGTCGCAAAAATCAGCCAAACGGTTGGGGACTTTCCGATAATCGAGATACGATTGTCCGCCAAAGCCCGCCGTTACATTTACCAACCGTAAATCACCCTTCGAAGCATCGAACGAACCTTGTAGCGTGTTGTATGTGCCGCCAGTGCTCTTCATAACAATGGCAGACAACGCTTTCAACCCATCAACCGTCAATTCGGTGTGTTTTTGGGCAAGACGGTGGCTCTGCTCGTATGCGTTTTTCAAATCGATGTTCATCAATTGCTCCTGCATCGGGCGTCCTTTTGCGGTAATACCCTCATCGAAAAGCAATTGGTTCTCAATTTCGGTCACTGTCGAACCTTCGATAGCCGTGGAATGAGTGATGAGTGAGTAAAGATAGAACTTGTCGTGGTCTATCTGCTCGCCAATCCCTAACTCATTGTATTCGTTAAGTAGCCTTATAAGTTGTTCGGTCAGTTCCATTTCGCATTTTTCAATTCAACAAATCTAACAAAAATCTAAACTTTTTGATATGTCTTCGTTTTAAACGCTGTGCCTATGATTTGAAACAAAAAACGTTAAACTTGCATAGAATTTGGAACAAGAAACAGATAAAACAATGCCAATTATAGAGAATCCGCAAACAACTAACTGCCAATGTTTTGCACTCACGGGGCGGAACATTGTGCTGAAAGCCGACGGCAGCGCAATCACGTTTGCCGACCTTGCTGAAATAAAAACTTTAGATAGCAATGCCGATTTGTTTGAAGAACAAGAGTTTGGTGTTTGCGCTTTGAGCTTTGAGACAACCGAGCCTCTGCCCGACCGTTTCATAACAAAAACAATCCGCCAATACTTCAACGAGAGCGACGAACCAACGGTTTTCCGTGTATCGCGGGCAAAGGCTGTTGCCAACTGGCGGCAGAGCACGCAGTTCTGCTGCACGTGCGGCACAAAACTCACTGAAAGCAAACAATTTACAGCACGCGAGTGTCCGCAGTGCGGCAAGATACACTTCCCGCGCATCGAGCCGTGTGTGATTGTGCTTGTTAGCCGCGGCGACAAGATTCTGCTTGCCCGCCACGTTCAACGCAACCAGGACATCTACGCCTGCATTGCCGGATTCATCGAGGGTGGCGAAACGCCCGAGCACGCCGTTGTGCGCGAGTTGCAAGAGGAAATCGGCATCAAGGTCAAGAACATAAGCTACCGCGGAAGCCAGAGCTGGCCTTTCCCCGACCAACTGATGCTTGGTTACACGGCCGAATACGAGAGCGGTGAAATCAAACTTCAGAAAGATGAGATTGCCGATGCTGGCTGGTTCAGCCGCGACAACTGCCCCGCAAGCCCGCAGCCAGGCTCAATCGCCTACAAGCTGATTCACGGACTGATTTAATGATTAATGTTTAAAGATTAATGAGTAATGAATTAAGATGAAAAGAGTAAATCAGGCAATAAATTGAAGATTTACATCATTATTCTCAGTTAATCCAACACTATAAAAAAAGCCTCACATCATACATAATGTGAGGCTTTTATAATAATCAAACACCAATATTTACGCGTCGATGTTTGCGTATTTGGCGTTCTTCTCGATAAACTCACGGCGAGGCGGAACATCATCGCCCATAAGCATTGAGAACACATAATCAGCGGCGGCGGCATTTTCAATTGTCACCTGCCGCAGAGTACGGTTTTCCGGATTCATTGTTGTCTCCCACAACTGCTCGGCGTTCATCTCACCCAAACCTTTATAACGCTGAACCTTAAGGTTCTTGCTGCCGCCCAGGTTGTCTATAGCCTGCTGACGCTGCTGCTCTGTCCAGCAATAAGTTATGTCTTTGGAATTGTTGCCGCGGCTTACTGCGTACAACGGCGGTGTGGCAATGTAAAGGTATCCTTGCTCAATAACTTCGCGCATAAAGCGGAAGAAGAATGTCATAATCAGAGTGTCGATGTGGCTGCCATCGACATCGGCATCGGTCATAATGATGATTTTGTGGTAGCGCAGACGCGATGTGTCAAGTGCGTCGGCATCGTCTTTGGTACCTACCGATACACCCAATGCTGTATAGATGTCACGAATTGCATCGCTCTCATACACACGGTGTTTCATCACTTTCTCGACATTCAGGATTTTACCGCGCAACGGCAGAATGGCCTGGAACTTACGGTTTCTACCCTGCTTGGCCGAGCCGCCTGCGGAATCTCCCTCGACAAGGAAAAGCTCGCTTTCTGCAGGGTCCTTGCTTGAACAGTCGGCCAGCTTGCCCGGCAGTCCGCCACCCGAAAGCGGCGATTTGCGCTGAACGGTCTCACGAGCCTTGCGCGCAGCAACACGGGCTGTGGCAGCCAATATCACCTTGCCCACAACTTTCTGAGCCTCAGCCGGGTGTTCTTCCAGATAATTGGTAAGAGCCTCGCCTACTGCTTGTTGCACAGCTCCAGACACCTCGCTGTTACCAAGTTTTGTCTTGGTTTGTCCCTCAAACTGCGGTTCGGCAACCTTAATCGATATTACCGCTGTCAAACCCTCGCGGAAGTCGTCGCCAGTTATTTCGATATGGTTCTTCTCAAGTTTCTCAAGGTCGCGCTTACAGTTGTCGTCGGCATATTTCTTAAGCGAGCGAGTAAGCGCCGCGCGGAATCCCATAAGGTGCGTACCACCTTCTATCGTGTTGATATTGTTCACATAAGAGTGAATGTTCTCCGAATAGCCGTCGTTGTACATTATGGCTATCTCGATAGGCGTTCCCTGCTTCTCAGTGTTGATGTAGATAACATCGTCGAACAGGTGGTTGCGGTTACCGTCGATGTAACGCACAAACTCACGCAGACCGTCTTTCGAGAAGAACACCTCGTTACGAGTTTTGCCTTCCTCATCGGGACGCAAATCGGTAAGCGTAATGGTGATTCCTGCGTTTAGGAATGCCAACTCACGCATACGGTTTGCCAGTGTCTCGTACTTGTAGATAGTGGTCGTGAAAATGGTGTCATCGGGCCAGAACTGCTGGCGTGTACCTGTTTTGTCGGTTGTGCCAACTTCCTTAACCGGATACAGCGGTTTGCCCTTCTCGTATTCCTGTTGATAAATCTTGCCATTGCGGAACACCTGCGATGTCATATGTTTCGAAAGTGCGTTGACGCACGACACACCAACACCGTGCAAGCCGCCCGACACCTTGTAGGAACCTTTGTCGAACTTACCACCGGCGTGCAATACTGTCATAACCACCTCCAAAGCCGATTTGTGCTCTTTCGGGTGCATATCGACAGGAATACCACGACCATTGTCGGTTACGGTTATCGAGTTGTCCTCGCCTATCACCACTTCGATGTGCGTGCAATAGCCGGCCAGCGCCTCGTCAATTGAGTTATCAACTGTCTCATAAACAAGATGATGCAGACCTTTTTCGCTAATGTCGCCAATGTACATTGCAGGACGTTTACGTACTGCTTCCAAACCCTCAAGCACCTGAATGCTATTGGCACCATAATTAGTGCTTGGGGCTGTTGTTTCCTCCATTTCGCTCATTTATAATGTATTTGTATATCAATCGTTTAGACTAATTGTAAGGCTCTCTGCCAAACGGACAAATATAACAAAAGTGAAAGCGTCATAAAACGCATACTTTTCAACTTTTTAAAAAGTTATGCACAAAAAACGATGACTAAAAACGATAACGAAAACGCTAATGCTGACAAAAAAACAGACCACGCAAAACTTTGCTTTACGTGGTCTGTGTTGAAGTACGGAAAAACCGAATGCTATCGAATCAACTTCATATGCTCAATGTCTGTGTTTTTCTCACAGTAACAGCATCTTAGGGTAACCTTAGAGCCGTTTATCACCTTGAATTTTGTCGGGATGTTCTCGTGGTTGGTGATGCATTTGGGGTTCATACAGCGGGCAATGTTGAAAATCTGCTCGGGAACGTTCACCTGGCGCTTCTCAACAACCTCGTAATTCTTTATGATATTGAGTTTTGCGTTCGGTGCCACAAGTGCGATTTTGTCAATCTCAATGTCTTCGAAAAATTTGTCGGCGATTTTGATAATGGCTTTGCGGCCTAACTTTTCGCTGGGCAGATTGTAGCCGAAAGTTATCTGACTTTCAGTGAGTTGGTCAAGGCCTAAAATCGATATTACATTGAATAGGTTTTGAGCCGGAATGTGGTCGATTACGGTTCCGTTTTCGATGGCCGAAACGCTCAAGGTTTTCTGATTTTTCATAGTGCAATCATTTGAGTTGTAATACTTTGCAGATAATAGCCTGACGAGTGTAAACACCGTTTTGAGCCTGCTCGAAATAGTATGCCTTCGGGTTGTCGTCGACATCGGTGCTGATTTCGTTCACACGCGGCAGCGGATGCAGAATCTTCATATTCGGCTTGGTGTTCTCGAGCATACTGTTGCGCAGAATGTAAACGTTCTTAACCTTCTCATATTCAAGCGGGTCGGCAAAACGCTCACGTTGAACGCGAGTCATATAAAGAATGTCGCAGTCGTTGATGTTGGG
>JAFZWI010000103.1 GCA_017617355.1 Salinivirgaceae bacterium
AAGCATCCATTTATTTCGACAACTTGATTTTCAATATTGCCGACGGCCCTTATACCATAAACGGAAAACTTACATTACCATTATATATTTCAATATTGAATGAATCAGACTGAACTTAACGAGCACAATAAAACGGAATACCCGCCGATGCACACAACCGAGCACATTGTAAACCGTGCAATGATAAATCTTTTCGGCTGCGGACGGTCTATCGAGGCACACATAGAGCGGAAAAAGAGCAAACTCGACTATCGGCTCGACCACTGCCCCACCGATGATGAAGTGCAACGTCTGGAACAAACTGTGAATGAGGTTATTGGTCAGAATCTTGATGTCAGCGTTGAATTTATCACACAAACCGAGGCGCAAAACCGCTTCGACCTTACACGACTGCCCGAAAACGCATCGGAAACAGTCCGCGTGGTAAAGGTTGGCGACTACGACGAATGCCTGTGCATCGGGCTGCACGTAAGCAACACATCAGAGATTGGCACGTTCAAAATCATCAGCCACGACTGGGACGAGGAGCGGAAACGGTGGCGGCTGCGGTTTAAATTGGAATAGCGCCGAAAGGAATATTTGCTACATTCGCACAATTCCACTGAACGGAAATAAACTTTACAAAAATCTGCAATACAACAAATTATGAACAAAATCGATTTCAAGAAATTTCTGCCATACGTTGTCGCAATAGCAATTTTCGTAACCCTTGCGCTCGTCTATTGCGCCCCCATGCTCGACGGTAAAGTTCCGTCGCAAGGCGACATAACAAACTGGAAAGGCATGAGCAACGAGGCCCGCACCTTTGCCGAGGAAACCGGCCACAATTCGTTATGGACAAACTCGATGTTCGGCGGAATGCCAACATATCAAATACGACTCACAACCACATCATCATCAATAATTAAGGCGCTGCGCAAAGTTTACACATTGTTTATGGGGTCAACTTGGGCGCATCTGCTGGCCTACTTTTTCGGTTTCTTCATTTTGTTATTGTCCTTACGCATAAATAAATGGATAGCGATTGTCGGTTCAATTGCCATAACATTCTCATCATATTTCTTCATAATTATCGCCGCGGGACACCTCACAAAAGCCTATACCATAGGCTACATGGCTCCGGTTATTGCTGGTTTCATATTGATTTTCAGAGGAAGATATATGCTTGGAGCCTGTCTGACAATGATTTTCACTGCCTTCGGAATGGTTCTGCACCCGCAAATGGCCTACTATTTTATGCTGATGATAGGTATTTTCTGCTTCGCCGAACTTTATATACATCTGAAAAGCAACAACATAAAGGATTTGCTGATAAAAATCGGTGTTTTTGCGGTATCATTAGCTATCGGCTTGGGAACAAGCTACAGCAATATCAAATCGAATGCCGAATACGTGAAAGAAACCATGCGCGGCGGACATAGCGAGCTGCAATCAGACTCCAACAATAAACAGATGACCGGCTTGTCGTATAAGTACGCAACCGACTGGAGCTACGGCATCGGCGAGACAATGACGCTGATGATTCCGAACTTTAACGGCGGCTCATCGCACTACAATGTGGGCGACAAATCAGAACTTTACAAAGAAATGGTGAAACAGGGTGTGCCACGCAACAACGCCAAACAGTTCTGCCAAAGCCTGCCTATGTACTGGGGCGACCAACCATTCACCGAAGGCCCCGTCTACGTTGGCGCCATTATCTGCTTTCTGTTCATTTTAGGCCTGCTCATTGTCAAAGGCCCATACAAATGGGCGCTGCTGGCCGCCACATTGTTCTCGATAATGCTTGCATGGGGACACAATTTCGATTGGCTTTCTAAGCTGTTTTACAACTACTTCCCATTCTACAACAAGTTCCGCGCCGTGTCGTCGATACTGGTTGTGGCCGAAGTGGCGATGCCGATGCTCGGATTTATGGCTGTCCAACAGATAATCGAAGGCGCGATAGACAGGAAAACACTTGTCAAAAACATCGGTATTGCTGGCAGCGTGACTGGCGGCATCTGCCTGATACTAGCGCTTTTCGGAAGTTCGATGCTCAGTTTCAGCAACCCGGCCAACGACTCGCAGATTTTCCAGCAACTGCCCGATTGGATTAACAAACTGATTTTAAGCGAACGCGCCGCAATGTTGCGCTCCGACGCCTTCCGTTCGTTCGTATTGATAGCTCTCACCATTGGTGCGATATGGCTGTATATCAACAAGAAAATAAAGGTTGGCGTGTTTACCGCTGTTGTCGGTGCGCTGATTCTTTTCGATATGTGGCAAATTGACAAACGCTTCTTCAACGACAGCAACTTTGTAAACCCAAAAGAGAGCAACAGTTACTTCGCAAAACTGCCATACGAAGAGAAAATTCTGCAGGACACCGACCCTGATTTCCGTGTTTTGAACCTGACAACCAACACTTTCAACGATGCGCGGACTTCATACTATATGAAATCGGTGGGAGGATACCACGCCGCCAAACTGCGCCGCTATCAAGATTTGATTGACGAACACATCTCACGCGGCAACCTGAATGTGTTGAATATGCTGAATACCAAATACATAATTCAACGGACAGAAAACGGCGTTGTTCCGCAGCGCAACTATGCGGCATTGGGCAACTGTTGGTTTGCCGACTCGCTTGTTGTGGCCGCTACGCCTCGCGAGGAATGCGACGCTCTCAACTACATCAACACCACCAACACTATTGTTACCGATGCCAAATTCAGCAATCTGACCGGCAATTTCAACGCGGCACACGATTCGTTAGCCAACATCAGACTGACAAAATACACTCCCGACGAATTGGAGTACGTATCAAGCTCATCGGCTGACAAAACCGCTGTATTCTCTGAGATTTACTATCCGTACGGTTGGAACGCCTACATCGACGGCAACGCGACAGAAATCTTCCGTGTAAACTATGTGCTGAGGGCAATCAATATTCCGAGCGGCCAACATCAAATCCGTTTCGAGTTCCGCCCCGATTCCATTTACAAAGGCGACAAAATTTCGGTGTTCTTCATTGTGCTGATGCTGACCATTGTTGCAGGATGCGCCGGATTCAAGATTTACGGCATATTCGCAAATAAATCAACAAATTAACTTGATGAAGTTTGAACAATTTCTTATAATTGTTCAAACTTCTCTCAAATGACTTTAGAGGATTTCCTTGAAAATAATCCTTGCGTCAGGCTTATTGCTCCATTTATCATCGGAATCATAATAGGCAGTCTGTTTTTTGTGCCAATATATGTCAGCGCAACAATTGCCGTTGTCGCCATAGCAATCGCTATCTGGCTATATAAAAAACTCTTAAAATACACACAGCGGTGGTTGCCTGGTTTTGTGTCGGGCATAGCGATTCTTGCCGTTGGAATGTTGCTTATAACCACGCACCAAAACAGCCAGACCGATGAGCCAACAACCCGAACGGTTGACCAATACCGCGCTTGCGTACTGAACCCACCGGCGCTGAAAAACCGATACTACAAAACTGAATTGCAGATTGAAGCAGCAAACATATCCGGCTCCTGGTATAGCATCGACACAAAAATAACAGCAACCATAGAATGCGACTCGCTTGCCGAGAAACTGAAAGCCGGACAGACAATCGAATTCGCAGCACAAATCGATAGTTTGAACGCTCCAAAGAATCCTTTCGGATTCGATTACGCCAACTATCTGCAAAACAACGGAATACACGGAAGTATTTTCCTTAAATCCGGCAAATGGCAGATTGTCAGCACCGAGGTGCGAGGTCTCCGCCGATATGCGCTCAACATTAGGCAACGACTTATCGGCCTATTTAAAGATGCAGGACTAAGCGGCAACGAGTTGGGATTGGCTTCTACGCTCGTTCTTGGCTACAAAAACGATATCGATTCGGAAGTTAAACAAGCATATATGAACGCCGGAGCGATGCATGTGCTCGCCGTTTCGGGAATGCATGTCGGCATTGTTTACTTGGCTTTGGACCTGCTGATGATAGTATTTGGCGGCAAACGCTTCTACTGGTTCAAACAGTTTCTAATTATCCTTCTACTTTGGGCCTACGCTTTCATAACAGGACTATCGCCGTCGGTTATGCGAGCAACGATTATGTTCACCGTAGTTATTGTCGGCAAAATCTTCAATCGCGGCACTAGCGTTTACAACTCACTTGCCTTCGCAGCGATATGCATACTTGTCAATGACCCATCGATGTTGTTCAAACCGAGTTTCCAACTATCGTGTGTGGCGGTCACCGGCATCGTGTTTTACCAACCGCGCATCGCCAAAATCATTAAGGTGAGAAACAAAGCGCTCAACTATCTTTGGCAACTGACAAGCGTGTCGATAGCCGCGCAGATAGCCACAATGCCATTCTGCCTATATTATTTCGAACGCACTCCAGTCTATTTCTGGCTATCGAATATTGTTGTTTCGCCAGGCGCCACGGTACTTATTGTACTAGCTATGATGCTCCTTATCACATCTCCAGTCAATTGCATATCAGCATTTTTCGGATTCCTCACGAAATGGGCGACCAAAGCGATGAACTTTTTAGTTATTACGATAGCAAATCTGCCTGGTTCCACAATCGAGAATACGCATATTACTATCATTCAAGCCATTGCAATCGGAATAACAATAATATTGGTAACATCATGGCTTATATCGAAACGATACAACCGGTTACTCGCAGCCATAACGACACTTACTATATTCGTTATTATACCACTAAATATGAATAAGATAACTCACTCTGAACGTCAGGCCATTTGCATATATCACAACACACAAATATCTGCCATTCAATTCGTTGACGGAAACAGTTCGTATTGGCTTAGCAACATTCCAAATAATCAAAAGATTTCCCCGCTAATCAAAGGCGGAAATCAATATTGGAATGCCTGCCAGCATAAGATGATAACCGCAAACAGCAGTAACGCAATCATTTACGATGATAGTTTTTTCGTATTCGACAGCATATGCGGGATTATTGTCAACGATAGCACAAAACACTTCGGTATAAACGAGCCGTTTGAACTTGATTATCTGATTGTTCAAGGCAACCCTCCTATTAAAGCGCGACAAATGCCTAAAAATCTATCGTTCAAACATGTGATAATCGAAGCTTCAGTAAAACCATGGATAGCCAGCGAATGGGAAAAGAAATTCTCCGGATGCCATGTGCATAACATAAAACACGAAGGTGCGTATATTAGTGAATGGCAACGACATAGAAGCTCTAACAATAAATAAAACTTGAAAGACTTATATTCTTTCGCATCGTTTTCAAGCCCGGGACGGCATCAAAGCGGAATCAGATGCAATGCCGGGCGAGCTGGCGAACGAACCTCCCAAAACGGAGCAAGCCTCAGTCTCCTGTGCGGAAACCAAGGCTTGCTGAAGGAAGGCGGCGGCCTACTCTCCCACTGTACGCAGTACCATCGGCGCTGAAGGGCTTAACTTCTGTGTTCGGGATGGGAACAGGTGGAAC
>JAFZWI010000104.1 GCA_017617355.1 Salinivirgaceae bacterium
GGGGTTGGGTTGGGGGTTGGGTTGGTAACATTTGGGAAAAGGGGTCGTCTTTCGGCTGGATTTAAAAACAATTTTATGAAAAGGACATTTTTAGCATTTGCGATTTTATTGGCTCCCACTTTGCTTTTTGCGCAGGGGGCAAAACAAGACAACAACTTGGATTACAAGATTTTCACCGGTCAGTACGAGAAAGGCAATGCCGAACAACAGGAAGCGTTCAAGCTGTTTTTCGGGGCGGATGATGTGCAGAACAAGTTCGATTTCTATTTCCACTGGTACAACGTGGCGCACGAGTACTCGCACTGCATTCTCGACTTTTACGGCAAAAGTGTCGGCCGTGTGCAGGAAGAAATCATTGCAAACAAATTCGCGGTAAAATATTGGAAATCTGTTGGATTTGACGAAGAACTGGCCCGACTCAAAGTGCTGCTCGAAGAGAGACTTTCAACCTTCACCAACCCGGTTCCCGAAGGCAAAACGTTTGAGGAATGGTACACGGAAATATGGGGCTCATCGAAGCTGATGGAAGTGTCGGTTTACGGGTATCTGCAGTTTAAAAGTGTGCTTATTGCGATGGAGGACGAAGGCGATTTGGAAGCGTGGTTTGCGGCTGTCGGCATTGACGGTTTCGCTTGTCCGAAAGATTATAAATCAGGCAAATATCCCGTAACAGCAGATTCGGCAGTGAAGTATTTGAACGACCTGCAGAGTTTCTTTAAAAGTTCAGGATTCAAAATGCCAGCCGTGGGCCTCGAATTGACAGATGACCCGACGACGCATTTCTCACAAAAATTGCAATAAGATTTGCAACACTAAATATTGACAATCAGCCATATAACAAAAAAAAGGTGTGCATGCACACCTTTTTTTTTGCATTATAGCAGCACGACGCAGCTACGAGGATTCGCCGTAAAGCATAGCGAAGACAAAACCACGCAACGTGGAGTGGCGGTCTTGCATGGCAAACTGCGCCTCCCACTCCTCGCGTTTTGCGGGGTCGGCAAGCTCGGCAGTCACCAGCCTCTGCACCTCGGCGAAACGCTGACGAACAGCCTGCTGCTGGGGAGTATTGCCTCCGTCGTACTGGTTATAACACTTGGTAAGGCAAGCCTTACCGTTACGTACTGAAAAGTAAGAGGTATCGCTCTTGCTTAACTTCCCCTGAACGAATTTTACAGGTGTCTCAAATGTTATTTTACTCATATTTAATAATTTTTAATCATCAGCGACATTGCCGATGACGAGGCGAAGGTAAGATGGCGGCAGGGGCGGGTTTTGGATTGTGTTGAATGCTGTTGAATAATTTGCAATAAAGTTGTTTCGTGCGGTTTTCTTTCGTTTCCTTTTGGATGCGGTTGGTTTCGGTTGGATTCGGCGGGAAAGTTTGCGATAAGCCAGCGAGGGGATTACCAGGGGCTTTGCAGAGCCACATAACACTACAATAGTATGACTTGACCCGACTTGCGGTTCTGGAACAAAACACGCTAGCATCAGTCACATTATCAGTAAGTTGCACGACAAAACCAAAATATTTCAAAATTCCAACCTGAATAAAGGCCACAGAAACGCGGTTTATAAAGCACTCATTATCAACAATTAAACCAATGTTGATAATTTATTGATAACAGAAATACAGAAAACGTTTTTGCCCCCTACCCCGAGTCCTATTTTTGCGATAGAATCAATAAACAGAACACATTGAATGACAATCTGAAAATGTGTATGAGAATCGAATTTTATGTTGAACAATTTAAGGAGAAAGGAGGTAAATATGAAAGTGCGCATTTTTAGAGCGATAAGCAAAAGTGAGTTGGCAAAGAAGGTAGGGGTTTCGGCCACGACACTGCGCAAATGGATGAAAGAATGCGCGAGGGAGTTTAAGCAGATGGGCATTAGCCGGAATGCGAAAATGCTACCGCCGTGCGCAGTAAAAGTTCTATGTGAAAAATACAGCATCGACTTGTATGAGGACGAACTGTAGGCAAAAAAAGTGTTCGGGGGTGGAAGTGATTTCTACAAGTAAAGCATTGTTACGAGCAGTGTTAAAGATTAGAAACGACAAAGATTAGAAACAAATTTTCCCCCAACATATGAGAAGGCCGTGATTCTTCACTTTGTGAGAAATTGCGGCCTTTGATTTTTTTGCGGTGACGGTGTGACTGACAGGACAAATAGGACGGGATAGGACTGATGATAGAACATGATAAGACGGGATAGGACGGAATAGGACAAATGAGAAGGAATGAGGCTGATGAGAAAATGGGAATAAGGCTTCATTTTTCCACTTCCCATTTCAATTCTTCTTTTCTATATTTGACAAGCCTTTACGCAGAGAGCGTGAGGGCGGATAATTTTGATGTTTAACTGAAAAAACGATATTAAACTAGAAAGTAAAATTTTAAACTAACATATTGATAATCAGCGTTTGCTGTTTGTTCTATTCACGTTGAAACGTCGGAAATTTCAATTTGAGAACAAGAGGATAACAGACAAGAGTAATCAGCTGCGTTTTGCGCGGCGTTCTTGTGTTATCCTCTGGCTTCCGACGGCCACAACGTGAGCAAGTTACGCTCGCGCTTTTTTTGTGCCGTCGGTAAATAGGATAATAGTAGCGCGCAAACAAAACGCATTATGTCAAACATTAGCATCAAAGACGCATTAAACAAGGTTTATTTGCGTCAAAAGCCGAGAACTGCCGACTTCAGCCATTTTTGTGAGCAACTTGAGATTCTGAAGAAAAACATTGCCAATGGCAAAGAGAAAAAAGAGTCAGAAGAGCACATCAAAAATCACATTATTGATTTTTTAAACGACAGTTTTTACAAGAAAACCAACCTTGTCAACACAAAAGAACGAATTGACTGTGCCATTTATGAAACACGTGACAGCAATTCTCCGGTACAAGTGCTGATAGAGGTCAAGAGACCAGGCAGCAACGAATTTCCGTCATTAAAAAACTTAAACTCAAAGGCTATGCAAGAAACGGTTCTCTATTATTTGAGAGAACGGGTGCTTGGCAAAAATATTGATTTAAAACACATTGTAATAACAAACGGATTCGAATGGTTTGTGTTTGAGGCTGCAGATTTCGAAAAACAATTTGCTACAAATAAAGATTTGATGAAGCATTATAAGGATTTCGAGGTTACCCCAACATTGTTCAGTGAGAAAACTTCAATGTTTTACGATGAAATAGCAAGCCCGATAATTGATAAGGTGAAAAATGATTTGCCGTATGTCTATTATGACATCAATGCGTTTACTGCAGAAAAACAAAAAATACAGTTTTTCAAACTTTTATCCCCAGAACATCTATTGCGAAAATTCGTCTGCAACGACTCAAACGAACTAAATGCCCCATTCTACAACGAATTGCTTTACATCTTGGGACTGGAAGAAGTAACCAAAGGTAGCAAAAAGAAAATCTGCCGTCTAAAACCTTCCAACCGTAAATCAGCATCGTTTATCGAAAACGCCATAGATAAATTAGAGATAGCCGAACCGAATCCCGACCGACAGTTTGAGAAAGCACTTTCGCTAACAATTACGTGGATAAATCGTATTTTATTCCTAAAACTACTTGAATCGCAATTGGTTAACTACCATAAAGGCGACCGCAACTATTGTTTCCTAAATAGCGAGAAAATCAAAGGCTTCGACGACCTTCAACAGCTGTTTTTCAAAGTTTTGGCAGTCCCCGTTAAAGAACGTAAACCCGAAGTGGCTGACTATCGAAACGTTCCGTATCTTAACAGTTCGCTGTTTGAATTGACTGAAAACGAGGAAAAATGCCAAATATCGGGCTTGCGCGACGACAATCTGCCAATCCACCGACAAACCGTACTGCGTGACAGCCGCAACAGCAAGCGCCTTGGTGGCGAACTGCCTGTGCTTGAATATCTTTTCCGATTTCTCGATGCCTACGATTTCGGCAGTGAGCCAAATGATGAATCACTAACGCGTGATACCCACAAAACGCTTATCAACGCATCAGTTCTAGGGCTTATTTTCGAAAAGATAAATGGATACAAAGAAGGGTCATTCTTTACGCCAGGTTTTATAACTCAATATATGTGTCGCGAGTCGATACGCCGAGCTGTAGTTCAAAAGTTTAACGAAGCCAAAGGCTGGAATTGCCAAACGTTCGAAGATTTGACAGACAAAGATTTGGACCGCACTGAGGCAAATCAGATTATCAACTCGCTGCGCATTTGTGACCCCGCCGTAGGCAGCGGTCATTTCCTTGTCTCGGCCCTTAACGAACTCATTGCCATAAAAGCCGACCTGCACATTCTGAATCGCACCGATGGCCGACGCCTGAAAAACAAAATTGTGGTCGAAAATGACGAACTTATGGTTTATGATGAAGACGGCGAGCCTTTTGTTTATAACCCCAAGGATGATGAAAGTCTGTTGGTTCAGCAATCGCTGTTTGAGGAGAAACGCGGCATTATTGAGAACTGTCTATTTGGTGTCGATATTAACCCCAACTCAGTGAATATTTGCCGGTTGCGTTTGTGGATTGAACTTCTGAAAAACGCTTATTATAAGCAAGATGGCGAATTCGAAACCTTGCCCAATATCGACATTAACATTAAGTGCGGCAACTCGCTTGTTAGCTACTATCCGTTACAAATTGGCAAAACCGTGAGCGCCACCGATAATTTGAAAGATGAAATAAAGAGGTACAAAGAAAGTGTTGAATCGTATAAACGCGAAAGCAATAAAGTTGAAAAACAAAAAGTTAAAGAATCTATTGCCAGACTGAAGCATATGATTGCTCCCGGAATCCAGTTGAGTTTGGAATTGGAAGCGAAAGATATCGAAGCCAATCGTAAAGCTTTGAAGAGCAACATCTACCGCAACTCGATGGAATGGATGATTGAATTTCCGGAAGTGCTTGATGACGAAGGCAAATTCTTGGGGTTTGATGTTGTAATTGGAAATCCACCTTACATTAGTTCGTTAGAAGCAAAAAAAACACTTGATGAAAACGTTAGAAACACATATAAAGACAAGTATTTATCTGCGCAGGGCACATATGACATGTACATTATTTTTATGGAATTAGGTTTTAACTTATTAGTTCCTAAAGGAATACTATCATTTATTACTCCTTCTAAATATCTTTCAGCTGAATATGCTTGTGCTTTGAGAGCATTAATAACGAAAAACTATTCTTTAGAATCAATTATAGACTTTTCAAATATTAGAGTATTTGAATCAGCAGGTGTTTCTACTATGATTTCGTTGTTTAGAAAAAACACACAAACAAAATTAATAGAATCTAAATCTTATAAATCTTTTAGTGAATTATCATTTGTAAATGTGCATGATAAAAAACTCTTGACATTTTTTCCTAGTAATGTATGGGGGCCATTATTGAGTAATAGCATTGATTTGTTTATAAAAATATATAACCAATCAAGCCTTATTGACAAGCATGCAGATGTTAATGCTTGTTCAACAGCATCTGAGGCTGATTTATATGAAAAAAATTTAACAGAGACACCTGCAGAAAATGTCTTTAAATACATCAATAATGGTACGATTAACAGATATATTCAACTATGGGGACAAAAAACGATAAAAGCAAACAATATGCTTTATCCATATCTGAATCATGACTATTTGTCTCAAAGGCGCAAGGAGATGTTTTCAAAAGAGAAATTAATTTTTGTAAAACTTGCCAAATGCCCCCAAGTATTTTTTGATGAAAACGGCGAATTTGCATCAGCCAACACAAATATGGTTTATAATCTTAATGATTATAGTTATAAATTTATACTTGGTTACCTTAATTCTAAGTTATTTGATTATGCATATCGAACAATGTTTAAAGGACTAACTATGCTAGGAACGGTTCAAATGCAAGCGCCACAAATTAAAAAATCATTATTGCCCAAAATAGAAATTGCCACTATAGACAAACAGCAACCAATAATCGACCTTGTCGACCAAATCCTTGCCGCCAAAAAGCAAGACCCGCAAGCCGATACAAGCGCATTGGAGCACGCAATAGATTTGCTGGTTTACCACCTTTACTGTCTAACATTCGATGAGGTGAATTTGATTGATGAAAGCGTTACAGAGGAGGAATATACATCGGCAAAATAAAATGATAAATTATTGATTTTTATGTGGTAGAGACGCGATTAATCGCGTCTCTACGTGTTTTATGGCAACATTTTTGTGCCACACCTTCGGCGTTCATTTTATGGGTTGACGCACGTCCGGGGTTCACACCCCGGCCTGTGATATGTTACGCCTTCGGCGTTTTTTATGGAACGAATGAAGGGCATTGGCTATGCCGATGAAATGGTTAGCGTTTGCGTTTTCGGTTTGTGTTTTATTCTTACATTTGCGCATTCTGAACAACAAACAAGACAAATGAAACTTTCAGTTATTGGTGCCGGGAACATGGGCGGAGCGCTCATTCATGGCTGGGCAAAGAGTGGCAAGATTGACAGCATAACAATCTCTGACAAAAACGAGCAACTGCTTGCGAATTTCAAGGCGAAATATCCGCAGATTACAACAACAACCGACAACGTTGCGGCCGCCAAAGGCGCTGACATTGTGGTGGTTGTGGTTAAGCCGTGGCTGATGCCGACTGTGATTGGCGAGATTAAGGCCGTGCTGGACCTGAAGAAGCAGATTGTGGTTTCGGATGCCGCCAATTTCACCACCGACAAACTTGCCGAAGCACTTGGCGCCGATGGCAATCTGTTCTATGTGATTCCGAACATTGCCGCCGAATTTGGCGCAAGCATGAGTTTCATTGCCAAAGGCAAATCGGCTACCGACGATGCTCTTGCCAAAGTGAAAGGCCTTTACGACCTTGTTGGCGACACACTTGTTGTTGCCGAGAATCTTGTCGGCCCAGGAATGATGATGGCAAGCTGCGGCATTGCATACGTTATGCGCTACATCCGCGCCCAGATGGAAGGCGGCTGCGAGATGGGCTTTTATCCAAATCAAGCCAAGCAGATTGCGTTGCAGACAATGCAAGGCGCTGTTTCGCTGCTCAAGGAGACCGGCTGGCACCCCGAGGAGGCCATAGACAAGGTTACAACTCCTGGCGGCGTGACAATCAAAGGTTTGAACGAACTTGACCACGCCGGATTCAACAGTGCAGTTATCCGCTCGCTGAAGGCCGGACTGAAATAATCCCGCTTTTGCGAAATAATTGATATTGTGTAGAAAAACTTGACGAATATCAGTTTGTTTTTCTCGCACAATAACTCTAACTTTGCGTGCTTTTTTAAAAATAAAGTCTAACTCATTAATTTATTTAAATTTAAATGGAAAAAGAGAATCAAAAAACTCAAGAAATTGAGAGAGAAGACGCATTAGAACTCAATGCGCCTCAAAAGCAACAAAACGTAAAACCAGAAGATTTCGACTGGGATGCTTACGAAAATGACTCTGTCGTATCGAGCGCTGAGCGTGGCAAATACGAAGAGATGTACAGCAACACACTGTCTTCAATCACTGAGAATGAGGTTGTTGACGGTACAATTGTAGCAATGAACAAGCGTGAGGCTTTGGTCAACATCGGCTACAAATCGGAAGGCGTTATCAACATGAGCGAATTCCGCTACAATCCTGACATCAAAGTCGGCGACACTGTCGAGGTTTATGTTGAAAGTCAGGAAGACCGCAACGGTCAGCTTTCACTGTCGCACAAAAAAGCACGCGCACTGCGCTCGTGGGACCGTGTTAATCAAGCACTTGAACAAGACGAAATTATCAAAGGCTATATCAAATGCCGTACAAAAGGCGGCATGATTGTCGATGTATTCGGCATCGAGGCATTCTTGCCGGGCTCGCAAATCGATGTTAAGCCAATCCGCGACTACGATGTATTCGTTGGCAAGACCATGGAATTCAAAGTTGTTAAAATCAACCACGAATTCAAGAACGTTGTCGTATCGCACAAGGCTCTTATCGAGGCTGAGCTTGAGCAACAGAAGAAAGACATCATCTCGAAACTCGAGAAAGGTCAGGTTCTTGAAGGAACTGTTAAGAACATCACTTCTTACGGCGTATTCATCGACCTTGGCGGTGTCGACGGTCTTATCCACATCACTGACATCTCTTGGGGCCGCATCCAGCATCCGGAAGAGGTTGTTCAGCTCGACCAGAAGCTCAATGTTGTTATCCTTGACTTCGACGATGACAAGAAACGCATTGCTCTCGGCTTGAAACAGCTTACTCCGCATCCATGGGACGCTCTCGACCCGAACCTGAAGGTTGGCGACAAAGTGAAGGGCAAAGTAGTGGTTATGGCTGACTACGGCGCATTTGTTGAGATTGCTCCGGGCGTTGAAGGTCTTATCCACGTATCAGAAATGTCGTGGTCGCAGCATCTGCGCAGCGCCAACGAGTTCCTGAAAGTTGGTGACGAAATTGAGGCTGTCATCCTGACACTCGACCGTGAGGAGCGCAAGATGTCGCTTGGCATGAAACAACTGAAACCAGACCCATGGGAGAACATCGCTGACAAATATGCTGTTGGTACAAAACACACAGCCAAAGTCCGCAACTTCACAACCTTCGGCGTATTTGTCGAGATTGAGGAAGGCGTTGACGGTCTGATTCACATCTCTGACCTGTCGTGGACCAAGAAAATCAAACACCCTGCAGAGTTCACCACCATTGGTGCTGACATCGAGGTTGTTGTTCTTGAAATCGACAAGGAGAACCGTCGTCTGCGCTTAGGCCACAAACAGCTTGAGGAGAATCCTTGGGACGTATTTGAGACAGTATTCTCAGTAGATTCAGTTTACGAAGGAACAATCATCGAGCTTACCGAGAAGGGCGCAGTTGTATCGCTGCCTTACGGTGTCGAGGGCTTCGCAACTCCGAAACATCTTGTAAAAGAAGACGGAACTTCAGCCAAACTTGACGAGAAACTCGAATTCAAGGTTATCGAGTTCAACAAAGAGGCCAAGAAGATTATCGTAAGCCACTCACGCATCTTCGAAGACGCAAAACGCGGCGAGGAGAAAGCTAAGAAGGACACAGCAGCAAAAGCCACCAAGAAAGCTACCAAGAAGATAGCTGACACCTTGGAGAAAACCACTCTGGGCGACATTGCAGAGCTTGCCGCACTGAAAGAGGAAATGGCTCAGGCTGAGAAACCGAAAGCTACAAAAAAGGCAAAAAAAGAGGAGCCTAAGAAAGACGAGGAAGCTGGCGAAGAAAAATAAATTTGAGATTTTGTCAACTCAATAATTGTTTTTGTTATATTTGGTCAACAAAAATCAATCATTCTGAATTATGGAATTTAAAATTGAAAAATTCGATAATTACACTCAGATAGAAGTTGTTATCGACAAACTTGACACCCACATCGCACCGTCGCTGAAATCAGAGTTGGTTTTGATTGCAGGCAATGGCGAAAAGAACATCGTGTTGGATTTGAGCAATTGCAGATATTGCGATTCGTCAGGTTTAAGTGCAATTTTAGTTGCCAACCGCTTATGCAAAAACGCAAACGGCATATTTGTGCTAGCAGGACTGCAGACAGCTGTTGAACGGTTGATTACCATTTCGCAACTTGATACTGTGTTGAACATTGCAAAAACAGTTGAGGAAGCTATAAAAATCGTCAATAAGGCTTAAATGTCTTTAACACTGAAAATCTTGGGATGTAGTTCAGCACGACCTACCCCTGACAGATATTCAACCGCTCAAGTGCTCAATGTGCTTGAGCGGTTCTTTTTAATCGACTGCGGCGAGGGCGCACAGATAAACATGCGCCGCTATCGGGTGAACATGCTGCAGATAAACCACATATTCATCAGCCACGCACACGGCGACCACTTCTACGGACTGCCGGGAGTGATATCGAGCATGAGCATGCAAAGCCGCACATCGGACCTGCACATCTACTGCAACGAGCGGCTGGCCGAGCTGCTGAACGCCACTGTCAATATTGGCGACAGCCCGCTTGGATTTAACATCATATTTCACCACCTGACTTACAAAAACGGACTGACCTTACTCTACGAAGACGACAAGGTTACGGTCCACTCCTTCCCTCTCCGCCACCGCGTGCCAACATGCGGATTTCTGTTCCGCGAGAAACCGAAACTCAGACATCTAAACGGCGTGTTAGCCAACGAGTTGGAAATACCTATCAGCAAACGCTTCGGCATAAAGCAAGGCGAAGACTATGAGGCTCCCGACGGCACAATATATAAGAATGAGCAACTTACCACCCCGCCCGACCGGCTGTGCTCCTACGCATTCATGTCGGACACTATGAAGCTGCCCAAAGCTGTGCCATGGATTGAGGGCGTCGACCTGCTATACCATGAGGCGACATACGGCGAAGACAACAAGAAACGCGCGAAAGACAACTGCCACTCCACAGCAAAACAAGCCGCTGAGATTGCTCAAGCCGCCAAAGTAGGGAAACTGATTATCGGCCATTATTCGAACCGATACAAGGACCTACAACCGCTGCTCGACGAGGCGCGCACGGTGTTCCCCGAAACGTATCTTGCGAAAGACGGCGAGGAATTTGTGGTGAAATAACACACATTTGTATCCAAAACTGATTTTTTTGTTTTATCAGATTTGATAATTATTTGTTGGTTTTCGCGATATTGCGACACAAAACAATAAAACAACGACTATGACACGATTCTCCACTCTATTGCTGGCTTGCGGACTGCTTGCAAGTTGCAGCGGCAATCAGACAACAACTCTACCGAAAAACGAATTTCCGCTCTGCGATGTGCAACTGCTCGACGGACCGCTGAAAACCGCACGCGACCTTAACATTAAGGTGTTGCTCGAGTACGATGTTGACCGACTGCTGGCGCCGTTCCGCAAGGAAGCCGGGCTTGAGCCGAAGGCCGAATCGTTCCCCTGCTGGATTGGCCTCGACGGACACGTGGGCGGCCACTACCTTTCGGCAATGGCTATCAACTACGCAGCCACGGGCAACGCCGAATGCAAGAAACGTATGGACTATATGATTGCCGAACTGAAAGAGTGTCAGGAAGCTGGCATACGCAACAACCCCGAATGGGGCGCGGGTTACCTTGGCGGGATGCCCGAAAGCGCAAAAGTATGGTCGGCGTTCAAGAAGGGCGATTTTGGGCCGTACTGGGGCGCGTGGGCACCATTCTACAACATTCATAAGATGTTTGCAGGCTTGCGCGATGCCTGGAACTACTGCGGCAACACCGATGCACGCGATATGTTCCTGAAATACTGCGACTGGTGCGTCAACCTTTGTGCTGACCTTACCGATGAGCAAATGGAACAGATGCTCGGCAACGAGTA
>JAFZWI010000105.1 GCA_017617355.1 Salinivirgaceae bacterium
ACAACGGTGTTAAGCCGTAAGATTTCGGAGTTGGGTATCTACCCCGCTGTTGACCCGCTGGAGTCGACATCGCGCATCCTGACCGCCGAAGTGGTTGGCAAGGCTCACTACGAGACGGCACAGCGTGTGAAACAGTTGCTGCAGCGCAACAAGGAGTTGCAGGATATTATATCGATTCTGGGTATGGACGAACTGTCGGAGGAGGACAAACTTGTCGTTCACCGCGCACGTCGTGTTCAGAGGTTCCTGTCGCAGCCGTTCCACGTTGCAGAGGCGTTCACTGGCCTGAAGGGCGTGTTTGTGAAGATTGAGGACACCATCAAGGGCTTCAATATGATTATGGACGGCGAGGTTGACCAATACCCCGAAGCGGCTTTCAACCTTGTGGGCACCATCGAGGACGCAATCGCCAAAGGCGAGAAAATGCTGGCAGAGGCGAAGAAGTAGTGTTAAGGCATTAGGCAATAGGCATTTAGGCACAAGGCAATAGGCATAAGTGATTAGTTTAGAAGCGTTATGGTGGTTTTGATTGTAATATCAGTAGTAATGTTTGCTTTGGGTGTTTTGCTTCTTATGGGCAAAGCCGATAAGTTTATTGCTGGTTACAATACCGCGAATGAGGAAGAACGTAAACAAATAAACATCAAGCGGTTGCGTTTGGTGGTGGCTGTGTGCCTTTGGGTAACAACGGCGGTTTGTGTTTTGGTTCTTCCGAACGTTCCAAAGCACGAAAAACCTGGTAGTGAGGTGTTTATTTTATTGGGAATAATTTTTGCGATAGCCATTGTGACGGTTATTTTGGCAAACACTTGGTGCAAGAAGAAAGCGAAGAATTGATATTAGGAGCGATATGGTGGTATGGATTGTCATAGGGGTAACATTTTTTGTTTTGGGAATTATTATTCTACTTGGCAAGGATGACAAGTGGCTGATTTATCCTGGCAAACAAATAAATACGAAGCGATATCGTATAGTGAGTGGTGTGTCAAATTTATTGTGTGGTGTTTGGTTTGCCACAAACCACCTTGTTGGCGATTCCTATCACGTTATAATTGAGATATTATTTTGGATTGTTTTGATTGTGACGGTTATTTTACAAAATACTTGGTGCAAGAAGAATCCTGATAATTTTAGTAGCGCTAAACTCTAAACTTTTAAGAAAATGATTGCGGAAATAGTAACACCTGACAAGTCTGTTTACAGCGGAAATGTGACGCTGGTGAGCGTTCCTGGCGTTATGGGCTCGTTTGAGATACTGAACAGCCACGCCCCGATTATATCGGCTTTGGGCAAAGGCCAAATACGTATTGTGGAAGACAACGCCGACCACAGCGAGCAACTGTTCGACATCGAAGGCGGTATTGTCGAAGTCAAAAACAACAAGATTAATGTGCTGATTGAGAAGTAGAAATCAATTGGTTGAATGATAAAAAGCCGCAGGGGAAACTTGCGGCTTTTTTTGTGGATGCTAATATTTAATTTTCAAATCCTTCTATCCTATCTGCTTCTTCTTGCGCCAAAGTCCACCGACACTTTTAAAAACATTGTGGTGAAAGTGGTTTTGCTGTTCGACTCGCCGGTCTTCAGATAATCATAAGTCTCGTGCTCGGCACCAATCGACAGACTCGCGTTTTTGTAGCGGTAACCGACCGAATAGCCCACACAAATATCTTCCTTCAACGTGTAGCCACAGTAGATGTCAGCAAATATGTTTCTTCCGCCCTCACGCGATTCCCAGCGCAGATAGCCGAATGCCGGAAAAGTCATGAAATTGTCGATATTGAGTTTATCAGTGTTGGTGGCAAGTCCCTTATAGTAGTGACAGCCCGCGCCAATGCCCAAATATATAGCCGGCACAAATTGATAGCCTATAGCCGTACTCGCCATATATTGCACATAATCAGACACTTCTTCATTAACATTATAACCAGCTCCCGCATCGATAAACCAGCGGAAGCCTCTGTTAGGATTATCCAATTTACTATACTTTTTGTTCCGCTGCTCCTCTTGCTTTTTCTCCTTTGTCATGGTCAGGTCTTTCTTGACTTTTTTTGTCTCGCCTTTCTTCACCATAACATCGACAATAGCATCGTAATAGCCTGAATGTGTTATCTTTACCTGATGCGAGCCAACAGCGACATCATAACTCTGCCCAGCAGGTCCCATTTCTTTATTATCGATGTAAACCTTTGAATTGCTGATATTTGTACTGACATAAACTTTGCCCATAGCCGTCTCCTTCATACGACCAGAAACAGTCATGTTTTTATTCTCGGTTATATTAACCTGCTGATATACAGTTTCGTATCTCTCTTTGGAAACTTTCAGATTGTGCTGTCCCGATTCCAGGTACAATCTTGCCGGAGTTTTTTCAGTTTGTAACTTGCCGTCGATGTAAATAAGCGCATCTTCGGGCGTGTAATTAACTGTAAGATAGCCATGTGAGCGTTCAAGTTTGACGTCCAGCTTCGTTTTTTCGCTTTTGCTGATAGTCAGCTTGCCCTCTTTTGTCGTGTAATTTTCACACTCAATTTTGTAAAAATGCTCGCCAGATTTCAAAAACGGAGTTATGTCGCGGTCAATTTCCTCGCCGTCGACGGTAATCACGGCTTCATCCGGCTGAACCTTGATAATAAGATAGTTGCCGTCAGCTTCAACCTTACCAAGCGTGATTTTCATTTCGTAGGTCGTCTGTTTCTCGATTTTTTCGGGATAGGCGTACTGCCGCAGAACCCCGTAATCGTTGTGCTTGATTGTCAAATATTTGGCTCCACGCGGAACATAAATATAATATTCGCCCGTCTTGTGCTTCGTTTTGACAATGCCCAACCCGTCGCCTTCAAACATAAAGCCACTACCCGTCACCACAATTTTGATGAGCGCGCACGGCTCGCCGTTTTGGTCATCGATGCTTTGAGTACGCGCCGTCAGGTCGTTCTCTAGCTTTTGAAATGACACAACCGATATGTTCTGCGCATACGCCGATGTTATCAAAAGCGATAAAGCTAAAACAAGTATTTTCTTTAAATTCAACATGTTGTCACGATATCAAGCCGACCTGCCAATAGCAAATATAACGCGCCGGCCATGTTTAATTCATCACCTTTTCAGATTCTGAACACTTTGCGAAGATAAAACAATTAATGTCCGCAGAAACTGACCAGAATAAAAAAGTGAATCAGAACGATTTGATTCGTTTTGCAGATTGGCTCGGTTTGCCAAATTTTGATAGTTTTGCCGAAAACAGCGAAACAATGGCATTCATAGTTATTGAAGGACTTGACGGCGCGGGCAAGTCGACGCAACTGAACAAACTGCGCAATCTGTTGGACAGCAAAAAGATACCATTCGAATATCTGCATTTTCCGCGCGTAGATGAAGGTGTTTTCGGCAACCTTGTGTCGATGTTTCTGCGGGGCGATTTGGGCGCCAACAACCAGGTGAACCCATACCTTGTGGCGCTCATCTACGCTGGCGACCGCAACGATGCCAAACAGACTATAAACCAATGGATTGCCGACGGCAAACTGGTGATTATCGACCGCTATGTTTATTCGAACCTTGCCTATCAGGGTGCAAAAATTACTGATGCCGCAAAGAAAAACGAGTTGCGCCTGTGGATTAAAGACCTGGAATTCAACTATTACCAGATTCCGCAACCCGACCTGACGCTCTTCCTCGATGTGCCGTTCTGTTTCACCACCAAGAGCCTGACCGCCCACCGCGAGGGTGATGACCGCCGCTATCTGCAAGGAAAACAGGATATTCACGAAGCCGACCTCAACTTTCAGGAACAGGTGCGCCGCGAATATCTCGACCTTGCCTCAACCGAAAAAAACTTCGAACTAATAAAATGCTACAACAATGACAATCAAATGCTTCCGCCTGACGAGGTGTTTGACAAGATTGTTGCGGAGCTGACGAAATACAAGGTAATTTAGAATGCAGAATAAAAAAATTCAATCTTTAAACTTTCTAAACAGCGAAGCGCTAAACCTTTAACTTCTAAACTTTTACCGCCATGAACCGCTTAAAACCAACACTACTGCTCATCTGCCGAATAGTTATCGGTGTGACATTCATCTACTCGGGATTTGTTAAGGCTGTGGACCCGCTGGGCTCAACCTACAAGTTCATCGACTATTTCAACGCCTTCGGGATGGGCTGGGCCAACGGACTGGCCTTTGGACTGTCGGTGTTGCAGGATGTGATTGAATTCACACTTGGCGTGATGATGCTTTTCAATCTGCAAATCAAGCTTGGCTCGGTGCTGGTGCTGGCTTTTATGGTTTTCTACACACCGCTCACACTCTACATCGCCATTACAAACCCTGTGCACGACTGCGGTTGCTTTGGCGACGCGCTGGTGATTACCAACTGGCAGACATTCTTCAAAAACCTTGTGCTGCTGGCGGCTGCGGTGATGGTGTTTGCATCGCGCAAGCAACTGGTTAGCAAACTGAAACCAATAGAACAATGGGCGCTCACGGGCGTTGCGGCTGCGGCCATTCTGATTTTCTGCGGATACTCGTAC
>JAFZWI010000106.1 GCA_017617355.1 Salinivirgaceae bacterium
AACGATAATCACTGAACTGATAAACGAACTTTAGGATTCTGGCGAATAACGAAGTTGGCAGTCAGTGCTAAGTTTAAATAAAATGAGGACAGCAAAAAGCCATTCAAAATCGAGGCGTTTGCTGTCCTTGTTTTTTGCACTTGCCGCAATGTCAGCGCATGGGCAGTTTTACGACAGCGGGCAAGACCGGTTCATGCGTTTGTCGCACATCAAAACCGAGCATTTCGATGTAATCTTTCCGAGGAGCGAGAAACAGCTTGGATTGCTATATGCCAACAACTTAGAGCAGGTTTACAAGACTGGGGGGATTTCACTTGACTGGCAACCAAGGTGTGTGCCGGCAGTACTTCGAACAGCGACGGCTTACTCTAATGGTGAGGTGGTGTGGGCTCCGCGCCGCATGAATCTGATGACAACAGCCTCTCCCGACAACTATCCTCAGCGCTGGGACCAGCAGCTTGTGTTGCATGAGTTCCGCCATGTGGTGCAAACCGACAAACTGAATCAAGGTGCTTCGTTGTATTTGGGATATCTTTTAGGCGAACAATACACAGGACTGTTGCTTGGCCTGCATGTGCCGCTGTGGTTTATGGAGGGCGATGCCGTCACTTACGAAACTAGCGCGTCGTCAAGCGGCCGTGGACGAACAAGCAATTTTGAAAACGATTTAGCCGCACAAGTATCGCAAAAAGGCATCTATCACTATCACAAGGCCATGTTCGGGTCGTATGCCGACCATGTTCCAACTAAGTATCATCTTGGCTACCAGCTTGTTAATTATGGGCGAATGAACTATGGCGCTGAGTTGTGGCAAAACTGCCTTAACCGTGTAGCAACCCACCCAATAGCACTGAGGCCGTTCGGTCGTGCAATAAGAAATACAACAGGCTTGCGCGAGCCCGATTTTTACAAGAAAGCGCTTGAGCCGTTGGCTGCACCAGTTAAAGCCGAACCGGAAAATGCAACAATATTAACGCGTTGTAATCCAGATAATTACACCAATTATTATTATCCGCATAATGTTGGTGGAGAAATTGTGGCTTACCGCGAGAATTTGTCGGACATTGCAGCGATTGTCAGAATCGACAGTAGCGGAAAAGAAAGAATCATCAAGCACACAGGTTTAATGGCCGTGAAACATCTGTCGGCCTCGGGCGGTACGCTTGTTTGGAACCAACGTCGAGCCACACGCTGGGAGATGTTCAACCACAGCCAGATAATCACTTATGACCTTGACAAACACCGCCGTCGCACCATTGTAAGACGCGGGCGTTACCACTGTTCAACTCTTTCAGAATCAGGGCAATTGATAGCATCAGCTTGTTATACCGACAGTGCGCATTGGAGCATTGCCATTCATGACCTTAAAGGACGACTTGTGATGCGAATTCCGACGGGCAACGCCGTGCCAGTACGTATATCATGGGCTGACAACGACAATCAGTTAGCTTTTATCGCAAACATCGACAACATGAAATGTGTGCTTGTCCACAACTTTGCAAGCCATAAAACAGACACCATATTAAAAGTTGAAGATGACATTTCGGATATTATAATAGACGATAAAACTATCTTATTTACTGGTAATTACAATGGTAATACTGCTTGGTATAACTACAATGTAGCCGACAGTAGCTGCCGCATAGTGGCAACAAGCGGTTTTGGCACAGGCTCAGGCAGCATAAGCGACGACACTCTGCTGTTCACCTTCTACACTGCCGACGGCTATATGATTGCCAAAAAGAAAATTACTGACGGTCAAGCGGATAGCGGTCTGCCACAAACACGCGAAACCGATTTTACACGCAATCTTTCGGCAACCGAGCAGCAAGTCAATTTTGCCACCGACACCTCTTTCACAGTAAAGCGTTACAGCCGGTTGGCGCATCTGCTCAACATCCATAGCTGGGGGCCGCTGTCGGTTCGTATTGATGAGAATGAGATTGGCCCTGGCTTGACGTTTATGTCACAAGATGCGCTCAGCACCTCGTTTCTGACAGCTGGCTACCAATATTATTTCGCCGACAGAATTGATGACTATTTTGCTGAATATATGTACAAAGGCTTCCGACCGATTATCGGTGTGCGTGGCGATTTAAAATATACCGACTTGAAAATAACTGACAATCGGGGCAATATCCGTGTTTTCGAAAGCCAAATGCGCGAATTGTCGGCGGTGTTGCAATTGCCTTTGGTGCTGCACAGCGGCGCTTTCAACACAACGGCACAACTGCAAACCGGATACCAGTTTCGGCAACAAATAATAGAGGAAAAGGCCTACCGACGTAATCAGTCCGATACGTTGCTCCAGACAACGTCTTATACAGCATATCTACAGCATCTTAGGCGAATGTCGCACCGCGATTTGCAGCCACGTCTCGGCTTTACTCTCCGTGCCGATTATATGAATTATCTGTATGGCGAATCAGCTGACTATCAAGCCTCTGTGCAAGGTCGGGCTTATCTGCCCGGATTACTTGCCAACCATGGCATTTCGGTTTATGGCGCTTATCAGGAAAGAGGAAGGAACAATCTGATTTTCAATAATTCAGTCTCATATCCACGAGGTTTTCGTTCAACAACAAACACAAAATTTGTAAGTCTGTTAACCTCATACGCTATGCCAATTTGGTATCCCGACATTTGCATTTTCAATGCGCTGTATATTAAGCGTCTAAAAACTACATTGTTCTTCGACAACGCAAAGATGTACAACGAAGGGTGGGAGAACTTGCAATCGGCCGGAGCTGATGTTACCGCCGATTTCTATATATTCCGTATACCTGTGCCAGTTACCGCAGGCGTCCGATATGCGCGCCGCATAACAACTAACGACAACTATTTTGGCATTCTACTCTCGATGAATTTCAGTTCGTTGTTCTAAATCTCGATTTTTGCTGACATTCGTCACTAAAACCTTGATGTTTTTTGCGTCATTTTTCAACGTATTCGCGCATAATTGATTTTCTTTGCAAGCGTTTAAAATGACAATGTATAATTTAAAATAACAACTATGAGAATTAGAACCACACTAGTGTTGCTGCTTATGGCTGGAGCAATGACCAGTCAGGCGCAAAATCATCCACTAAACTACAACCCGAACAAGTTTTTGGGCAACATCACCACTATGGGGCAAATCCGGTCCGATTTTGATAAGTATTGGGACCAGCTTACCCCAGAAAACGAGACCAAATGGGAGTCGATTGAACGCTCGCAGGGCCAGTTTGATTTCAGCACTGCCCGCAGAGAGTACAACTACTGCAAGGAGCACGGCTTCAAGTTCAAATTCCACGCACTGCTGTGGGGCGCGCAGATACCGAGCTATCTGCAGCAACTCAACGCCGACGAGACACTGGTGGCCATCACCCGCTGGTTTGATGCTGTTGCCAAGGAATTCCCTGATTTGGAGTACATCGATGTGGCAAACGAAGCTGTCAAAGGTAATAACGGCCAAGGCAACTACCACTCGCCCTACCAAATGACAAAAATCGTTCAAGCCCTTGGCGGCCCGGGAAAAACTGGTTACGACTGGCTTGCACAAGCCTTTATAATGGCTCGCGAACGCTGGCCGAATGCAGTGCTTATCTACAACGATTACAACACTTTCCAATATGACACTGATGAATACATTAAAGTTGTTAACAGCATCAAAGCCGCTGGTGGCCCGATTGACGCAGCCGGTTGCCAATCGCACGACTTGAATGATATGTCGGGCGCCAATTTCAAAAAAGCACTTGAAAAAGTCCACAATGGGGTTCAGTTGCCAATCTTCATTTCAGAATACGATATCTGCAAAATGGACGATAACACCCAACTAAAACGCTACCAAGAGCAGTTCCCCATTATGTGGGAAGCCGACTACGTAGCCGGCGTAACGCTTTGGGGATACATCTATGGTCAGACTTGGGTTAACGATGGTGATTCCGAGGAGGGAAAAGGAGCATCTGGATTGATTAAAAACGGTGTTGAGCGTCCGGCTCTGAAATGGCTGCGCGAGTATATGCAAACCGATGCCGCCATTAACGCAAAAAGCCCGCTCATCAATGTGGCAAGCGATTATGCGTTCATATCTTCCTCGGAAAGTACCATATTGATTGGCGACACAATTAAGCTCAAAGGAAAAGCCGTCAACAATGAATATAAGATCGATGAACTTCGTGTTTACATGAATGATGACACTGTATTGTATGCAAAAGCCGACACTTCGGTAATTGAGTTTGAATGGTCACCAATAAAGCCAGGAACATACACTTTCACAATGCATGCGTTTAGTTCAGTGAGCACCAGCATGATATTCAACAAATCGTGCTCTGTAAAAGCTTGCGAGCCTGCCAAACCTTTCCATGGCACTCCGATAACCCTGCCTGGCAAACTTGAGGCTGAGGATTTCGATGAAGGCGAAAATAGTATAGCTTACTACGACAACGATAACAAGAACGAAGGCAGCAACGTGTATCGAAAAACCGCAATTGATATTGACAAAAACGATGCCGACGGCTGGGTTGTTGGTTGGACTTATTCTGGCGAATGGATGCAATACACAGTTAAAGTGGACGAAGAACAAATGATGCTTTGGACCGCACGAGTTGCATCAGGAACAACGGGCTCAGCTTTCCGCATCTATATGGGCGACACTGACTTAACCGGCAAGATTACTGTTCCACAAACAGCCAGCAACGCATGGAACACATACACCGAATTGAAAGGACGCACAAAAGTGGCAATGCCTGCCGGGACCTACAATCTTCGCATTATGATTGAAGGCAACTCATGCAACATTGATTATGTAATGTTCGAAACCGCCACAGGCGACGAAGTATTTACAACTCCATACACTGGCGAACCCGCCACTATCCCAGGAATAATTGAGGCCGAGAATTACGATATGACTATCCCTGGCTTTGTAGCTGAAACATATGGCGACAACGATTCTAACCATGAAGGTGATACCGTTTTCCGCAATAGCGATGCTGTCGATATTTATAAAGGCAACGGAGGCATTGTAATAGGTATGACTTTGCAAAACGAATGGCTGACATACACCGTGAATATTGAAAACACCCAAAAGTACTACTGGGGCGCTGTAGCTTCATCGGGCTCCAATGGTTCCGCCTTCCATTTATATATCGATGACAAGGACATTTCCGGCAAAATCAACGTTGCAAATACCGGAAGTTGGGACACTTATAAATTGATAACAGGTGAAACAAAGATTGAACTGCCCCAAGGCACTCATACTCTTAAATTGGTTATTGACGGTTCTTACTGCAATATCGATAAACTAGTGTTCAGCACCGAGCCTGTTGACAATAACACTTTGACTGACATTGCCGAAGAACAATCTAACAGCGGTGTGTTTGATGTATTCACCATTATGGGTGTTTACCGCGGAACAGTTGAGATAAGCGACGGTGACACATCGGTTATGCAAGGACGCTTTGTGCAAGGCATCTACATCCTGCGCAACAAAGCAACCGGCGAAGCCAAACGTGTTATGGTGAAATAATAATTGATTGATTCAGATAAAAAAGGGCGACCATTTGGCCGCCCTTTTTGTTTTCTCGACAAATTGAAAAATGTAATAATTCTTAATTAACAACCACACGTTTCACTGTGCCGCCTGTTTTTACAATGTAAACACCTGTGGTATTGAGGGGTATCTCCGTACGGACGCGATTAATCGCGTCCCTACAAACCAATGCACCCATTGCATTGTAAACGAGGATTTCATCTGTAGCATTTTCAACCACAATGTTTTTGCCAGTGGTGTAGATATTGACTGCGGTGGCGGCATCATCAGAAATAGCAGTGGCAGGATTATTTCCGTTGCCACCTTCATTATTACCACCTTGATTCTCGCCACCTTGGTTTTCATTTCCACCTTCATTGTTCTCGTTTCCACCTTGGTTTTCATCTGCCTCAAAAATAGCCGTAAACGCTAAATCTCCATCTATAATAATGTTACGCGGGTTATCTGTAACATTATCACTCCATTTTACAAAATGATAACCATTATTGGCTGTCGCTGTTATTGTTACTGTATCGCCATAGTGATATGAAGCAATGTCGCTAATTACTGAACCAGAAATTGATGAATTCGCATTGATGTTAACTATGCGCTCATCGCCTTCAAATATTGCAAAAACATCAATATCGGTATTGAGAATAATTGTACGAGGATTCTCTGTGTTTCCATCGCTCCACGCCTTAAAATGATAGTTATCTACTGGTGTAGCGTATATTGTAACTGCCTGTTTTGCTGCAAAATTACCTTCTCCTATTACATAACCATAAGCAGTATCTGTTTTCTCAACCGATACGGTATAATAATCTATCGGGACAATTTCCTTGCGCTTCCATACCGGCGCTGCCTTATAGGCTTCTACACTTGCAGCCGGAACCCAAATAGTATCGGCATAGGTATAAGGGTCGCCATTGAGCGTTGGTGGTACGGCTGCCATACTTATTACATTCACAAGATTATCACAGCCATCGAATTCGCTGCCACTAATGCTTTTTATGGAATCGCCAATAAAAATAGACTCAAGCGTGCAGATCTTGTTGAAATGTGCGCCAATTGCGTTTGAGTTGTACGACAGTGATTTAAGGCCATAACAGCCACCAAACGCATACTGTCCAATGGTTATGACAGAATTAGGTATTGAAACAGAAGCCAATCGGCTACAGCCTTTAAAGGCATAATTGCCAATGTTTTTCACAAAATCCGAGATGATGAGAGATGCCAGACTTGCACAATTACAGAAAGCATAATTACCAATTGATTCTACAGTTTCGGGAATAACCAAATTAACTGCTTGTTCACCATTTATATACAAGCATTTTGCCATACATAACGGATTTGACTCAGCATTATCAAAAATTATGCTACATAAGCTCTCTACACTGGCAAACTCGGCTTTATGCAGATTACTACAACTATAGAATGCATTGGCGCAAATGCTCTTAATTGAATTGCCTATGTTAACCGATTCCAATCTATTGCAATTGTAGAATGCAGAATTGCCAATAGTTTCCACTGAATTAGGAATGATTACAGAATTTATTTTGTTACAATATTGAAATGAACAATTGCCAATGCTTTCAACAGAATTAGAAATAGTTACCGATTGCAAGCCACTGCAACCATAGAAAGCATAATTGCCAATTGATTTCACTGTATCGGACACAACTAAATCTTTGATTTCTGTTGTATCTACATATAAATGGTGTGCTAGCGATAACGGATTAGCCTCGCTATTAGTGAATTTAATGCCACAAAGATGACCGATGCTGGCAAATCCGGCTTTTTGCAATCCAGAACAGCCGGAAAACGCGCCTTTACCGATGTTAGTAACCGATTCAGGTATCGATATTTCGGTTAAGTTAATGCATCCATAGAACGCCCTGTTGTAAATAAATTTACATAGGCTGTTGATATTGCACGATTCAATTTTCTTGTTTTTAGCCTCAACCAGTACCAAATAAGGATTTTCCTCATTGCCAATATAGAATGCGTTGCCATAGGCTGTGTAATCAAGATTGCCGCAACCATAAAACGCATCATCTCCAATTTCAGTAACCGAATTAGGAATAGTTACCGATATCAGTCTACTACAATCTTTAAACGCATCCATACCAATACTTGTTACAGAATTGGGAATGGTAATTGATATAAGATTGCTACGCCCAGAAAAAGCAGCATCACCAATACCTGTTACCACATACTCATAATTGTTAACAGTTGTGGTTGTTGGTATTGTAATTATAGAGTCTTGGTTGAGATGACCTGCTATAATAGCTGTATTATTAACAAATTTGTATAATAAGCCATCCTCAGACCAATACACCAAACCTTCTGCTACATTTGCATCTGTCTCTTTTGTTTTAATTGCAACCTCCTCATTTACTTCAACAACGATGTTGCGAAGTAAAAGGATTCCATCTTCTCTTGCTATTGAACAGTTGAGGCCAAAAGAACGAATTTCACCGTTTGTTAGAAATGTGTCGTCATAAGTATTCCACTCATAGCTGCAATCAAGCGTATTCCATCCATCATTGTTTACAAAACTATGAGGGTCAGCGTGACCTTGTGCATTGAAACTTACAGCACCTCCTACACCTTTTCTGTAATCAAATTTTATATGGATTTTAGTTCCAGAAGGAACAACCGCATCAGCAAATACCAAGAAAAACTGAGAATCCCAGTCTCCCTGGTCAACTGCATAAGTGTAAAGACCATATACTCCATTTTCTGGTTCGCACAACTGGTCATAGTAATTTGGGTTGTTAACCTCCCAACGATATATTTCACCAGCTTTAGCATTCTGCGGATTGTCTATCTCCGCTTTAGCATCATTAGTAGCTATGCCAAACACAACTACAATAGCCCATATTGTTTTTTGAAAAATATTTCTCATACTAAGATTTTTTATGTTATGCAAATTTGTTGTCAGTCCTGTAATTTGGGAAAAGACAATAAAAAAGCGCGGACTAAAACTTCGTCTACGCTTATCGAGGTATCGCCAAACACCCAGCACCAATAGTCGAATATAGCCCACGCATAAAGCGTGAACATCAACTTTAACTATGGTGCTTGAAAATTGGCGATTTCCGATAAGCAGATAAAAGTTAACGCTTAATTATCTATATGTCTTATAAATAGTTTACATAGGCAATTCGTTTTTTATGTTTAACAATCAATCAAAGATAGAAAAACGTATGCTAAAACAAAAAACGCCGCACCAGTTTTTCACCGATGCGGCGTTCATCGTTACTAATCAATTATTTATTTGAACAAACCTTGAGCCATCAAGTGGAAGCAACGGCGCCAAGTCAGGAACTCGTGTGCAGTGCCTTCCGAAACGTAGCCAACGCAGTTGTAACCGGCGGCTTTCATATCAGCAGCCGATTTGTTGATTGCATCCGGGCTCTCTTTGCTGCCGCAGCCAACAAACAGGTAGTTGACAGCCTTAGCGTCTTTGAAGTCGGTGGGAGCAAATTGACCACCGCTCAACAAGCCGAACGAAGCGAACATATCAACCTTGCGGCCAGAGATGAGTTTTGTCTCCATTCCACCCATCGACAGACCTGCCAAAGCGCGGTTTGCACGGTCAGTCTTAGTTTTGAAGTGAGAATCAACATAAGGAACCAACTCGTCGCAAAGCATTGTCTGGAACTCCATAGCGTCGAACTGACGGATGCTGCCAAACTTGAAGTCGTTGGTCAGACCGTAAGCCATAACAACAATGAACGGTTTGATTTTGCCTTCAGCAATCAGGTTGTCCATAATCAGGTTGGCGTGGCCTTGAGTGCTCCAAGCGGTCTCATCCTCGCCCCAGCCATGTTGCAGATAGAGAACCGGGAATTTCTCCTTCGGGTTGTTGTAGTAGGTTGGCGGAGTGTAAACAAAAGCGCGTTGGAATTTCTTGGTGCTCTCGCTCCAGTACAGAATCTGTTGAACATTACCGTGCGGAACGTTTTTCTCAGCATAGAAATCGGCATCGTGAGCCGGAATTTCAATACCGCTTTCCCAACGAACCGAACCGTAGTAATTCTTTGCACCCGGGTCGTTAACAACGCCACCGTCGATAGTCAGGTGATAATAGTGGAAACCTTCGTCCATCGGGCCTTCAGTTGTACCTTCCCAAACACCGTCTTTATTCTTCTTCAAAACAGTTGCGCCAACGCCGCCCATATTGCCGCCAAGACCAAGGCTGACAATCACTGATTTAGCTTGAGGAGCAACTACACGGAAGCGGGCATAACCCTGTGAGTTAACCTGCGGATACTCTTGTCCGGGTTGGTTGCACTCTGACGGTTTGAAGTCTTCTTTAATCTCAACATTGTCGAGGTCAGCATTGAATCTCTTAACAAGACGGTATGATGATTTGCGTTTCAAATCCTTGTCGAACAACAGAGGATAGTTGTTAACGCCTACCCACGAATCTTTGTCGCTTACGTTCCAGAAAGTAACCACGTCAATCACATCTTTGTGCTTGCGCAGAACACGGAACAATTGCGAATATTGGTTATCGTGCAGTGTGCGAACATACGGCTCAATGGTAACCCCCTCGTTGCGGCTGAAGTTCAGCTGGCCGCCCATTTCCTCGTTGGCGCGAACGTCAAGCTCTGTGAACTGGATGTGGTCAACAATAGTGGCATATTTCTCAATTGCTGCAGCAATGTCTTCCATCGACGGGCCATAAACATTGTAGTGGCCTTGCATACCGATACCGTCGATTGGAACGCCGGCGTCTTTCATCTTCTTAACCATATCGAAGATGCGGTCGCGCTTGTCAGGATTGGCAGCGTTGTAGTCGTTGTAGAACAATTGTGCGTTCGGGTCAGCCTCGCGCGCAAATTCGAAAGCTTTTGCAATGAACTCGTCACCGCAGAGTTGATAAAGTTTTGAGTTGCGGTAAGGCGACGGATTCGGATTCCAAGGCGAGCGGCGAACGTCGTCAGCCATAGCCTCGTTCACAACATCCCAGCAATAAACAACGTCTTTGTAACGGTTTACAACTGTGGTGATGTGAGTTTTCAGGCGTTTGTAGAACACCTCTTTCGATACCGGATTACCTTTTGCATCGGTGAACATCCAGTCGCAGAATTGGCTGTGCCATACAAGGCAGTGTCCGCGCAACTTGATGTTGTTTTTGCGGCAGAAGTTGGCAATGCTATCAGCGTTTGCCCAGTTCCACTGACCTTCTTTAGGTTGCAGCGAACCCGGTTTCATATCGTTCTCAGCCGTGATGCTGTTGTATTCCTTCAAGATAAGTTCTATCTCCTTCGGATTCTGCATATTACGCATATTAACAGCCACACCTACTTTGAAATAATCTTTGTAGGCGTCTTTCAGACCATCGGGGTCTTCCGGTTCGGGCTGGCGCATAAACTGTGCCATAGCCGCGGTGCTCACGCTCATTGTCAGTGCAAGAGCAAGCAATTTAAATAGTGGTTTTCGCATAGTTGTGAATTATTAAATTATAAATATCAATTGTCAGCAAATCTAAACCCATTTACCAATAGTAATAGTTATTATAGATGTTTGCCCCTTTTTGCAATAAGTTTGGTTGGTTTATGACCATAATCGGTGAATCGGTGAATCGAACAATCGGTGAACTGGTGAATCGTTTAAAGTTTAACAGGTTTAAACGCGTTGCTGTTTAACGAGTTTAAAAAGCTGTCCAACGCCCAATACCCAACACCAAACACCAAACACCAAACACCAAATCACCAAATCACAACACTCTCCAAACGCGAAGACTGATGCCTTCGGGAGTGAAACCGCCCGGTTTGCAAAGGAAAAGCGAGTTGTTGAGCCAATTGTACTTGCTGTCGCTAGGCGCTTCAAATTTTGGCGCGCAGCGGAAGTAGAAGCTCGGTTTGCCATCAGCGTCCTTGCCGGTTACAATCAGGCCGCAGTTGCGGATGTGGATGAAGACGCCGTCGTCGGTTTTGATTGAGTAGATGGCCTCAATCTCGTTGCGGCCTTTGGCTTGATCAACAAGCTGATAATCAGCGCCGCCTTCAAGCACGGTACCTTTCATATTCGGGCCCTCGAAAGTGCCACCAGTAATCGGGATAACCACTCGGCTGCCGTGGGCGGTCTGCCCGACAGTGTAGGTCTGGCCTAATTTCACGTGCAGTTCGCACACAAACTCAAGCGTTGGGGTATCGTCGGCCGGTGTGGTTTGAGCTGGTTGCGCCTTAGCCGGCATAAAAGCCGCCAGCGTCAGAGCTATTGCGGCAAAAATGTTCTTTTTATTCATAATTGTATATTATTAAAAATTAACATCTTACTGACTATCATCCTAACTGTTGAATCTTTCCTCAATCACTTTCCAGTCGATAATGCTCCAAAGAGCTTTCAGGTGGCCGGCACGAGCGTTACGGTAGTCAATGTAATAAGCGTGCTCCCAAACATCGAAAGTGAGAAGTGGTCTCAAATTGGCTGTTACCGGATTGCCGGCATTCACCTCCTGTGTAATTACCAGTTTGCCATTGGCATCGGCTGAGAGCCAAACCCAACCAGACCCGAACAGAGACACTCCCTTAGCCTCGAATTCGGCTTTAAACTTATCGAAACTGCCGAACGTGCTGTCGATAGCGGCTGCAATTTTACCCATGGGCGCATTGTCTTCCTTTGGTGCCTTAAATTGCTGAAAATAAAGCGTATGGTTCAGAACCTGCCCAGCATTGTTGAATATGCCGCCCGACGACTGCCGTACAATATCTTCGAGTGTTGAATTCTCGAATCCGCTGCCGTGCAGAGCCGCGTTCAGATTGTTTACATAGGCCTGCAAGTGCTTGCCGTAATGATACTCAAAAGTCTCGCCGCTAATGACCGGCGACAAATCGTTTGCGCCGTATGCAAGCTGCGGCATCAGGAATTTTCCGTCGTGTTGGATAATTGACATAGTTTGATGTTTTAAAATATTCTCAAAGATAACGTAGAAAGCACAATTGCAAACAGAATACGCCACAAAAAAGCTCCAAACGTTTCTGAATGGAGCTGAAAAATCGTCAAGCATAAAAAAAGAGGCTTTTGGCCTCTTTTCGTTTATGTTTAACCATTATAAATCAATTGTATAAATAACGCTTTATACTCTTTTTCGGTGTTTTGACAAACTCTTCGTTTTGAAGCTCTATTTTCGAGATAGCCATATAATTAGGCATCTGTTTGTTCAGTTCTTTCTGATTCTTTTCGAACTCTGCCATAACTGTTTCCAGTGTAAGTCCGTCTTTTTCAGCCCTCTCAAGGTCTGGAACGATGAGTGCGTGCAACTTGCCAGCACGTTCTACAACCAACGACTCCATTACATATGGCAGACTATTCAATTGTGTTTCAATCTCTTCAGGATAGATATTCTGACCAGAAGCACCAAGAATCATATTCTTGCAACGGCCTTTCAATGTAAGATATCCGTCAGCTGACAAAGTGCCTGTGTCGCCGGTCTTCAGCCAGCCGTCCTCATCAAAAGTAGCGGCAGTAGCCTCTGGATTCTTGTAATAGCCCATCATCACGTTGGTTCCTTTAACCAGAACTTCGCCTTCAATATGCATCGGGTCAGGACTATCGATTCGGATTTGGCAGCGGCGGATTGGATAACCGCAGCTGAACTTGCGGGCTGTATCCCAAGGAGCATAAGAGATGATTGGTGCGCACTCAGTCATACCATAACCAACAGTGTAGCGGAAACCGATGCGATTCAAGAAACTCTCAACCTCTTTGTTAAGAGCGGCACCGCCTATAATCACTTCGTAGAAATTGTTACCGAAGGCTTCTTCAAGTTCTTTACGAACCTTGCTGTAAACAATGCGGCGCAGTCCCGGAACGCTCAACAGGAATTTCGGCAATCCCTTGCTGATAGCCGGTTTTATCTTAGCCTTGTAAATCTTCTCGATAATCAGCGGAACAACAACAACCAACCGTGGTCTGATTTCGGCAAAAGCCTGAACCAAAACTTGTGGCGAAGGCATCTTAACCAAGAATGTGATGTGGCAACCACTGGCAAATTCGGTCAAGAACTCGAATGCCAGTCCGTAGGCATGGGCCAATGGCAAGAACGAAATCACTCTATCGCCCACTTTGAACGGAATAACCTCTACGCCGAATTCAACGTTTGTAGCATAGTTGCCATGTGTCAGCATCACGCCTTTTGAGTGTCCCGAAGTACCTGATGTATAGCTGATTGTGCAAAGTGTGTCGTGCAAAAAGTGACGAAGGTTGAAGCTTTCTTTATCAATATCAATATCGTTGAGCATAAAATCAGCAAAAGCCGCCTCAACTTTTTTATCTGTTGTATGAAGAATTCTGAAATCGTCGAGAGAGATAAAACCTCTGATTTTCGGGAATTTAGCAATGTCCATTTTGTTGAAGATGTTGTCAGAAACAAACATCAGAATGGCGTCGGAATGATTGACAGTGTTCTCGACATCAGAAATCGAAAAATCTTGAAGCAATGGAACTGAAACCGTACCGTATGACACTGTAGCCAAATAAGTTACAGCCCAATTGACATTGTTGCGGCCAATTTGCACCACCTTCTGTCCGTCGGTAATTCCGCACGCAGCATAAGCATTGTGCATTTTCTTAATCATTTTACCGACTTGGCCGTATGTAAGCGGCTCTTCGCGATAGTTGCTGATTGCTGGCAGGTCCCAGTTCTTTTTGATTGATTTTTCGAAAAATTCAACAAATGTTAACATATAATTTGTTTTTAGTTGCCACGGAAAATGCAAAAAGCATACCAAACTTTTCCGCGGCTATGCGAAAAAAGATGTTTTTCGTTGGAAAAAACTGTGTTTCAGGGCGCTTCTAATCGCCCAAGTAAGTTATTTTTGCAGAAAAAGAAAGATTGATAACTGAAATGAGAATAATTGTTGAAGCCGGCGGAACCAAGTGCAAATGGGGGCTTACAGGCAGCCGGACACGCACAATAGAGACTATTGGATTCAACCCGAATTGCGGACACACCGACGGATTGTTAGGTATAGCTCAAGCTGTTGCCGAAGTTGCTGAAAATGAAGTGGAATCGGTGCTTTATTTTGGTGCCGGATGCGGAAACAGGCAAAATCAGGAATTGGTGTGCGACACATTAAGTAAGGTTTTCGCCAACGCAACAATAAAAGTTTGCTCCGATTTGGAAGGTGCTGCAATAGCTCTGTTTGGCCGTGAGCACGGCATTGCCGCCATTTTGGGAACAGGCGCGTCAGCCGGTGTTTACAATGGCTGCAACATAATACAACAAGCTCCGTCATTAGGTTATCTTTTAGGTGATGAAGGTAGCGGCGCTTATCTTGGGAAAACTCTGATTCAAAAAGTATTACGCAGCGAATTATCTGATGAGATTTGCCGCAAATTCTGGGATTTTGCAAAATCGACACCTTCGGAACTGATACATAATATATATATGTCAGCTTCAGCCAACAGCCTTCTTGCAAGTTTTGCCCCGTTTTTAAGCGAAAATATTGGCAACGAACAAATCAAAGCAATCGTCACCAACGGAATTGCCGAATTCGACAAAAAGCATATCAAAGTACTGAACCACACCGATTTGCCATTAGGCTTTGTTGGCGGCATAGCACACCAATTCAGCGATATGCTAAAGCACCATTTTAGCAACCAAGGATTTGAGATAAAAATACTGAAAGACGCCTATAGCGAGCTTATGAAAAACTCCATTTAAGGAGCCCTACTCTATTATATGCCCGATACAACTTTCCGTATGGCAACCAATTTAACGAGCAAATCTTCGAGATAATCAAGCTTCAGCATATTTGCGCCGTCGGATTTTGCAACCGAGGGATTGGGGTGCGTCTCTAGGAAAATGCCGTCAACGCCGACTGCCACACCAGCTTTGGCAACGGTTTCAATCAAATCGGGGCGGCCACCAGTAACACCCGAAGCCTGATTAGGCTGTTGAAGCGAATGTGTGATATCAAGTATCACAGGATAGCCAAACTTCTGCATTTCAGGTATTCCACGATAATCAATAATCAAATCGCCATAGCCGAACATTGTGCCACGGTCGGTGAGCATAACATTCGAATTTCCGCTATCGACAACCTTCTGTGCTGCAAACCGCATAGCTTCCGGCGCAAGGAATTGTCCCTTTTTGATATTCACAATCTTGCCCGTCTTTGCCGCTGCCTCAAGCAAATCTGTCTGACGGCACAAAAAAGCCGGAATCTGCAGAATATCAACATATTCGGCAGCCATTGCAGCCTCATCGGCTGAATGGATATCTGTTACAATGGGCACTTGCAAATCGGTACGGACACGACGAAGCAACTCCAACGCCTCACGGTCACCAATGCCTGTAAAACTGTCGATGCGGCTGCGGTTGGCCTTGCGGTACGACGCCTTGAACACAAACGGTATCTTCAGTTTATCGGTTATGCGCTTGATAGTTTCGGCTGTCTGATAGAGCATTTCTTCGCCCTCAACAACACACGGCCCGGCCAAAAGGAAGAAATTTCCGCTGTCGGTATTCTTTATAAATGGTATCGATTCTATCATAATTATTGATTTTGAATGACAAATATAAGGTGTGTTCTAAATAATCACCGGTTTTGCGGTAATTTTTTAAGCCGAAACAACCAATGTCAGAGTAAAAAATCAACCTAATGCAAAACGTCAAGTCCGATAAGTTGATATATTTGAGTTGTTTTTAAACATCGACAAAAACATCAACAATATGAAACACAACATTTTATTTGCTGCCATAGTCGCATTTGCGTTTAGTGCGTGCGGCGGCAACGAGCAAATTAAGGTGGCCTGCATCGGCGACAGCATAACCGAAGGCCACGGCATCACCATTCAGAGCGAAGACGGATACCCGGTGGTTCTAAACCAAATTTTGGGCAACGGCTATAGCGTGCAGAACTGCGGCAAAAGCGGCACTACAATGCAAAAAAGAGCCGACTACCCGTATTGGATTTGCAAAGAGTTTTCGAACGCTATGGCGCTCAACGCCGACATTGTGGTTATCAAACTTGGCACAAACGACACGAAGCCGCAGAACTGGAATGCAGACAGATTCAAAGCTGACTATCAGTCGCTTATCGACACTTTAAAGTCCGACGGACGCAATCCGCAGATTTTTGTCTGCACCCCCGCTCCCGCTTTCAGCCACGGTTGGGGCATAAACGACTCAGTGATTGTAGCGGGTGTAATTCCGGCCGTAACCGAAATTGCCAAAGCAAACAATTTGACAATAATCGACTTGCACACTGAATTGGCCGACAAAAAAGAATACTTTGCTGTTGACGGCATCCACCCCGATGAGGCCGGAGCCGCATATATGGCCGAAATTATCGCAAAAGCAATCAAGAAAGACTAACTTAAAAATAATAACACAATGAAAACCACTATTTTAACAGCCGCCACAGCCATATGTCTGACTATTGGCGGAACGCAAATGGCAAACGCACAATTCCCGGGAATGCCGGCACCAAAGGAACCTCAAAAAATCATCAAACTATGGGACGGGAAAATACCCGGAGCTAAGAATATCGATGAAAATAAACCCGATGAGGTTGGCACAAACTCATTTTTTGCAAGAGATGTTAAAGTGCCGTCGATAGCCTACTATCCTGCCGATGAAAACCCGACGGGCACGGCTGTGGTTGTCTGCCCTGGCGGCGGTTATGCCGGCCTGACCTACACATTTGAAGGCGTGAGCCAGGCTACGTGGCTCAACTCTATCGGCATTTCAGCCTTTGTACTGCGCTATCGTCTGCCAAATGATGAGTTTATGGAGAAACGCTGCGACGGACCGCTACAGGACGCTCAACAGGCTGTCCGCTATGTCCGCAGCCATGCCAAAGAATATGGCATCAACCCCGACCACATAGGCATTATGGGATTCTCTGCGGGCGGCCATTTGGCTTCTGTAGCATCAACACACTTCAACGACGAAGTTTACAAACCAGCTGAAAATGTGAGCGCACGCCCCGATTTTGCTGTGCTTATATACCCTGTCATCACTATGGAACCGAGCTATACTCACTCAGGCTCTCGCGAAGCGCTCATCGGCCTTGACGCTGACCAAGCATTGACCGACCGATTCTCGAGCGAGAAACAGGTTACAAAAGAGACTCCTCCGGCATTCCTCGTTCACGCTCTCGACGACAATCTTGTGCCTTACGCAAACAGCATCAGTTATGCCAACGCAATGCGTGAGAAAGGCGTTGAGTGCGAACTGCACCTCTATGCCCGCGGCGACCACGGTTTGCGCGCAAAGCCAAACGAGACTCAATCGTTCTGGCACGACGCCTGCGAGAAATGGCTTCGAATGAATGGGTGGACGAAGTAAGTTGAATTCAGAATTCAAAGTTTAGAATTGGCCGGAAGAGTTTGAAAATTCTTCTGGCTTTTTTTTGTGTATCAATGTTATCTTTGCGGAAAATTTGAACTAATGGATTTTTCCGACACCATTTGTGCAATATCAACGGCCACAGGCAACGGCGCCATAGCAATTGTAAGGCTTAGCGGACCGCAGGCAACAAATATTGCAAAAAATGTTTTCTGCGCGCGGCGAAAGAATTTCGACATCGATAGTCTGCCGTCGCACACCGCCGTGCTCGGAACCATCAGCAACAACGGCTCTCCAATCGACGAGGTGCTATTGACCGTTTTCCGTGCGCCCCACTCCTACACCGGCGACGACATTGTTGAGATTGGCTGCCACGGTTCAACATTCATCCAGCAACAGATTCTTCAAACGCTCATAGCCAACGGCGCACGAATAGCCGCCCCAGGCGAGTTCACCCAGCGCGCTTTCCTAAACGGCAAAATGGACCTTTCGCAGGCCGAAGCTGTTGCCGACCTGATTGCCTCAACCGGCGCAGCATCGCACCGCGTAGCGTTGAACCAAATGCGCGGCGGCATATCGACAGAATTGGCTCACCTGCGCAATGAGTTACTGAAGACCATATCGCTTGTTGAACTGGAATTGGATTTCAGCGAGGAAGATGTTGAGTTTGCCGACCGCTCGCAATTGCGCACACTACTAAATAATATAGGTGCGGAAATCGACAGGCTGATAAAATCGTTCAGCCTTGGCAACGCCATCAAAAACGGTGTGCCAGTTGCCATTATCGGTGAGCCGAATGTGGGAAAATCGACATTGCTGAACGCAATTCTGAAGGAAGACCGAGCCATTGTGAGCGACATTGCAGGCACCACCCGCGACGCCATCGAAGACACTATCAACATCGACGGCATAACCTACCGCTTCATTGACACGGCAGGTATTCGCCAGACAACTGACACGATAGAAAATCTCGGAATCGAAAAGACCTTCCAGAAGATTAGCCGCGCCGCCATTGTGATTGCAATGTTCGATGCCGCCGACACGGCCGAGAAAATCACCGCATCGCTGGGCGAGATTGAAGCTCGAATGGCCGACGACGCCGCGCTGATTGTGGTGCTGAACAAGTGCGACATTCACAACTCCAACCTGCCGACAATTAACAGCCGGAAACTGCTCGGGCAAGTGTCGATTTCGGCGAAAAACGGCAATATCGATAGTCTTAACGACTTGCTGACCAGCAAAATGCGCCAACAGAACACCGATGATGTCATTATCACCAACGCCCGTCATTACAACGCCCTGATGCTTGCCCGTGAAGCGCTCGACCGCGCCACCGACAAGCTGAACAGCAACACCGAAACCGACCTGTTGGCTATTGACATTCACGATGTTATTGACAACCTTGGCTCAATCCTTGGCTCGGAAATAACGCCCGATGAGGTGTTGGGGAATATTTTTAGTCATTTCTGCATCGGGAAGTAACAAGGCATAAGGCAAATGGCATAAGTTCCATTGTTTTTGCCCCCCTCTCCCCGCCTTTTCCCCTTTCAAACCACAAAAGCGGTTATCAACCGCAAAACAACAATTGTCCTTTTGTTTGTTCCTTTTATCAAAATTGAGGAGCCACACATAGAGCTGCGTTTGTTATTTTTATGATATATATCATAAAGCCAGGCATTTATTATTCTTGAAAACATACAACCACACCTTAGTATAAATAATAGATTATTAGTATCTTTGAAGCGTTATAAACAAACAAATGGAGGGGTTATGAAACGTTTGATTATAAATTTCGGAATTAGCGCAGCATCTAAAAAATTTAGAGCACTTGCACTTTTGACTTTGGCACTTGTTGTTGGAGTGAACAATGAAGCGTGGGGGGCTGTTTCCAAAACGTATTATGCTGAAAAATCGGGAAAATGGCACGAAGCTGCCACTTGGAAAGATGGTAAAGTACCGACCGGAAGAAGAGGAAATAAAGAAGGAATTGTTATAAATTCTGGTGTAGAAGTTACGATTGAAGCCGGTAAAACCATTTTAAGTGGTTTCGTAGGCAATATTGAATACGGATTATCCCAAATAAAATTAAATGCTAATTCTCATTTAATAACAGAAACAGATGTGTTATTAAGTGGTGATGGTCAGGTTGGAGACCCTCTTAATTCTGCAGGTGGACGATTAACAATTAATGGAAATGACATAATAGTAAAAGTGAATAAAAAAACACAAGTAGCAAATAATTCAACTCTACTTATTGATGGCACAGGAACGTTTGTTGCTCTCACCTCTTTTGGAGAAGGAACCAACTCAACAATAACGACTTATGCTAACATTGAATTGAAATATGAAAACACTTCTCCGGATCCTAATGCCGCTATTAATGCAAAAAATATTGTTGTTGCTGGCGGAGTTTTCACAAACAACCGAAATGGGAAACCCATTAATTCTCTCGAAATAAAAGGCGGCGAGTTTATTTCTAACTATAATACAACGATAAACGATAAACTCACATATAATGGAGGCATAATAACTATTAATGATGGCCAAAAACTCACTCTAAAAAAAGAATTGATTGTCAACCACAATTTAGAAATTGACAATAAATATGATATTAAAGGTGTCACTTCAATAAAAGTCAAAGAAGGCTGCCACCTCTCAATTAACGCCGACCTTACCATAGACCAAAATGTCACATTGTCAGGAGATATACGTTTGGGAAGCGGAAAAACTCTCACTTTGAAAGGAGGCCAAATAACATTTACCGGCACAACTGATTTCAGCCACTCAGCCGGAAACAGCACAATCCTCATAAAAAACAGCGCAACAATAAATGGCCTAACGACATGCATTGGCGGCAACTTTGTATTTGAAAACAATATTGAATACAATAGTACGAACACCTGCATATTGCCTGGCAATTACCCCAATTTGACTGCAACTCTAACCACTGGCAATAGTTTATCTCTTTGCGGAGATGTTGAGATAACAGGTACTCTGACATGGAATAACAATTCATATATATACCTTAACGAACATTTATTGTCTGTTAAAGCAATTTCAGCAAGTACTGCATTAAGCAAAAACCACATGTTTATTGCAGGAGGCGAGGGTACGCTAAAATACATGAATCCCACCAACGGATTAATACTGCATGTTGGCACCGAAAGCGCAACAACCGGAAAAGAATACTCACCCGTACAATTCGTGTCAGGAATATCGGGCAGTGCATCTTCATACGTGACAGTACAAGTTATGGATACTGCAGAATCGGGACACTCCACCGACCTTGAGCGCTATTGGACAATAGGAGGCTCAGGCCTTGCCGAAGGCTCTATCAAAATGGTATTCTCATACGTTGAACCCGACGATGGTTTGAACTATGGCGATTTAGGCGTGTGGAAAGTTTATCATAATGGTTTGAAAGTTAATGAAAACGCCACAATTGGAAGCAACAAAATAACGGTTACGACACCCGATATCAATGGTGTATGGACTGCAGCGGAGCCAAACGTTGTTACTCTATACACTTGTAGCAATGGTAATTGGAACGAACTCACCACATGGACAACCGACCCCACTGGCAAAACTCACGTTGGTGCAGAAATACCCGATATGAACCACAACGTGGTTATCTTAAACGGATTTAAAGTAACCACGGTCAGAAACGAGACCGCTCGTTCAATAAAAATTTGCGCTGGTGCCGAACTGGATATGGGCACTTATGCCGATGGACATAATTTCATGAACGTTTACGGACAAGGAACGTTAAGCATTGGAGCCGGCGATTTCCCTGATAAAGGCAATTACAATCTTTTTGTATCACCCGACGGAGGAACAACAAGGTTTTATGGTACACACATTTCCAATGCCATACCTCACCAATACACATACAATAACTTGATACTTGAATATAGCGGCGATGTGGAGCGCAAGCTTTCGAAAAACTTAGTGATAAACGGCAACTTGACACTAACCAATGGTTCTTTGGCATTTACAAAAGCCAATCAATCGATATATGTAGGTGGAAATATTGACATTGCTACAACAGGCGGCATTTATGTTTATGGAGCCGGCAGTAAAACGCAAGCCGACACAATAGTTATTGGCGGCAACTTCATAAACCGTGGCCAAGTAATTATGACTCAGCGTTCCAAATATGAATTAGACGAAGCCATTAGTGCCGAAGGTTCTGATGGACGAGGCATTATTAGATTTGTTGGAGAAAAGAATGTTGAATTTAATTGCTACAACACCACAAAATTAAGCCAACTTATAATTGATAAAGGAACCGACCAAACATATCGTGTAAAGCTATATTCAAGCAACACAAGCAACTTCCAATTAATGGGTAATGCAACAAATTTTGGTAATAAAGGCGAAATCAAACCACAAACAAAACCTGATGGCTTCACCAATCAAGATAATCCTCCGCTTATTTTAAAGCCATTATGGCTGCGTAACGGCACGTTGGAACTGACTGGATATGTGGAGATTAAATCACTATCGGAAGGCGGTGATGACAATTTCTTTATTCCGCTCAACGGATGCCTACACTTGAATGGCGAAAATGTCAAAGTGTATGTATGTATAAATGGTGGTAAAGGAAACCGAGCGTTTATGCCTGCCGGAAAATTTATTCTTGACGCAGGTTTGTTCGATGCCAGTAGTGGTTCTGGCGCTGTATTCCGCAACACTTCAGAAATATATATAAACGGTGGCACATTCAGAGCGGCACAATTGCGTCCGTCACAAAATGTTGACGGTGGCAAAACAACCTACGTTCAAACTGGTGGCACAGCAATATTTGACAGCCAAGGAGAGGAAAAAGCCGGATACGCTACATTCCACATGCCTTTCGAGACATACACGTTTAAAATGACAGGCGGAACGCTTAAGATATATGGAGCTCAGAATAAAACCGGCAAAAGTACTATAGGTGGTTCATTTGCCATAAAATGCAATCCAGAGAACAGCAAAATAACCGGCGGAGAAATTATTGTGAGTGCGGTAAAAACCGACTGGACCACCAAACATACAGAATGCAGAATGATAAGCTCTATTCCGCTATACAACCTTACCCTTGCCAATGAGGATGGAAGAGGAAGCGATGTATATACAAATCACACATACACTGACTTCAGTGGTGATGTGAACGGGAATCCGGTCAGTGTAGAAGCCGACAAATTGTATGTGAAAAACAATCTGAAAATATGCAGCGGAGTAACCTTCCTGACAAAAACCGGTGGAGTTTTAAAAGACATAGAAGTTGGCGGAGATTTGATTATTGAATCGGGTGCAACTCTCATTCATGGCAACAACACCATCACATTGAATGGTGACGGCAGCAGAATCCAACAATTCACATCAGATGGCACAGTGAAAAAGGATAACGGGTCGACTTTTGGTTACTACAATCTCATTATCGACGACAATGCCGACGTGCAGGTAAACAGCGATATTTTAGTGCGCAATGACTTCACGCTGGGCGAAGGAGCCAAAATGCGCGATGGTGCTGCCAACACCTATACTCTGCAAGGGAAAAATATAACTATTAACGGAACACACTTGCGGCCAGTGTCGGGAGCAGGAAAAATAGAATTCAAAGGAGATTCTCCAACCATATCGGGCAATGGCAACGGCTCGCTCAACAATGTGAATGTAGAGTTAACATCGGGAGTTTTGGCTATTAATGCACGAAACATCACAATTAATGGTGATTTGCGATTGCTTAATAGTGCCGATAACAGTTCCGGTAGAGTTTCTGTCGAGGGCACAAGCAAACTGACTTTCGGTCCCGAGGCACATATATACACTGACGAAGCTGACGGCCAGGATTTTGGCGAACGTAAGATAATATACACCAATGGTCTGTCGTCAAGTGGCGGTGTGGCTAAAGTATATAGTGAGGATGCCAACTCGTTCTTATTCCCATTTGGAACAAAAAACGGAAGTAACTACTACTACACACCAGCCCTAATAACATACAAAAAGGCAGATGTTTATGGAACAATAACATCAATGCCAGTATTAGGAGCACATCCCCTTATTGGCAATGCCAGCAAAGCATTAGCGTATTACTGGGTAACAAAAGAAGACGGTTTCAGCGGTGTACCAGCTGGAGACCTTGAGCAAAATTACACCTATCAAGCTAGTCATGTAAGGGGGACTATTGGTAATTACGTACCCGCCCGTTATCATAATGCCGAATGGAAAAAAGGTGTGACTGGTGATATGCATAAAGGAGCCAATAACTTTGATTACAATACTGCAACGAACGCCTCAGGAGAATACACATGTGGCGACCCCAATGATTCTTTTACTGATATTCTGAAACTTTACTCGTCGAACTATGTAACCACAAATAGCAATACCGGCAATTGGAATGACCCTCGCAGTTGGTCAATAGATAGTGTTAATGGTGTGCCTAATGTGAAGATTGGTGACACCTATTATAAATACAATGGTAACACTAAATATGTAGAATACAATCCTGCAACTGGCGATGATATTGTTCCTGGCAGCGAAATAGAATTATACGAGTCAGAAGGTGTGTTTAACTCATCTCTACCTACTCCAACTGCCACAACCGCCGTGCGCATTGGTTCTGCCAGCCATAATCACACCATTATGATGACAGAAAATGGAGAATCCTGCGCCACTCTCCGTATAGAGCCAGGTTCGACCCTGGATTTGGGTGCCTTCACAGGACACACATTCTCATTAGTGGAGGTTGATGAATCGGCAGAAGAGGGTGCAGGAACTTTGAAGATAAGTGCAAATGTAAATGCTAACTTTGAAGAAGCGAGTTTCCCATCAGGTGATTTTGTTAAATTTCTTGGTGAACATGGAGGCACTGTTGAATACTACCTTTCTGGCAATTACATTTTTACTATACCTTCTGTTTCCGAAAGCGGATTAGAGCTTAATCATTATTGCAATCTTATTACAAAGGGTAATTCAAACGGTTTCGTTAAATTGTCGGAACTTGATTTAACAATAAATAAAGATTTCATCATTAATGGTCCAACTTTAAACTGGTATATGTATAACAATCATTCCATAACTGTTTATGGCAATCTATATGTAAACAAAGGAAGATTGCGTATTCGAGATGCAGGATATAAGAAACAACAAAATTATATAATACATGGTAATATATACATTGCTACAAATGCTCTTTTATATACTGATGGTGAGGCTGATGTAATACACAACATTACTCTTTATGGAAATTTGAATGTAAACGGAACTTATAATACTTATTATACAAACGAAAATAATGGTACGATATGCAAAGTTACCACCACATTCTCCGGCACCGACACATCCCGCATTACAGGAACTGGCACAGTTCGATTCTACACTCTTACCTGTGACAAAGGCTCTGATGCTTCATCAATGCTTATCGCACAAAATCCTAATATATCTTCAGCACATGATGCAAGTGAAGCATTCCTTTATTTGGAGCATGGCACATTCCAAGTCGATTTTCCAAGCGATGACAACAGCATTGACCTTAACACTAACTGCGACCTTATAATTGCCACTCCCACTCGTCTTTCTGTAAAGAAAGGCACAGTAAATGTCTGCAATTACGATAACAATCACGAACTCACACTTAATGGTTCAATCGATGTGCAAGGCGGCGTTCTAAATATTGGCGACCAAAGTAAAGAACAATCGAATAGTATTGTCTATTCGGCAACCAGCACGCCAACAATAAATGTCAGTGGCGGCCAGATGAATGTGAATGGTATCATCCGCCGTACAACAGGCACACGCTATGGTTCGCTCATCTATCATCAAAGCGGAGGCACTGTGGTTATTAAAGGCAACGACCGTGCAGTAAATGCCCCCGATGGCAACTCTGCATTTGAGGTTATGAACGACGGCAGTGAATTTATAACCACTGGTGGCGAGTTAATAATTAAAGCCACAGACGGAGGCGACCGTTTTGGCGACGTGCTTATTGAGCCAACAATAGCCAATTGCACTGGCGGCAGCATCATCTTCGATGGTGGCGACGAGCAAAAAATACTGTCGGCAACAAGTTTGCATAGAATAGTTGTAAATAGCGGCAGCCAACTTCACGTTTATTCATACCCGATAACTACCGATTCGCTTGAAATTGCCAATGGTGCCATATTCGACTCTCGTGGTTTCGACCTTACAATTAAAAAGGGATTTAGAAACCAAAACAATTCTAATGTTTCGGGAATTGATGCTGGTGGTTTCATCGCAGGAAACAGCACTCAAACCACGTATTTCACTGGCAATAATGTTCGATTTGGCGGAGCTGCCGACAACCTGACAAACTTTGCCAATGTGATTGTAAATGGCCGACTCACTCTAACTGACGCCTACTCCGACATTATGGTTAACAAAAATCTGACACTTACCTACGGAACAGTAACCGACAATGGCAGTGACATCCGCCTTATTGGCGATTTGGAGAACTATGGCACTTTTGTAAGCAATGAATCGACCGGAGGCCTCAACTTCTGCGGAACTATCACCGAGCAATATATTAAAGGTGTGGGTACAGGTGTGCTTGGGTCTGTTACTATAAACAACCCGCACAAACTATTCCTTTACACCGACACACGTATAGACAACAAACTCACTCTAAACGCAATACTTTACGCCGACATTTACCAATTGACTCTTGGAGAGAACGCAACAATAGATGAAGCTGTTGGTTTTGACAAGACCAAGATGATATTGCTGAACGGCGCTCAAGAAGACAAAGGCGTAAGAAAGATTATCCATAGTGGCAGTTCAAGTTTCACGATTCCAATAGGTGTTGACGGATTCTACACCCCGGCGAAATATGTATTCACCAAAAACATATCAGGCGAAGAGACTTCGCTAACCGTTAAAACCGTTGACTATCTGAATAAGAACCTGACAGAAACACCCACCACCTATTTAAAATATTTCTGGGTTGTCACAACAGAAGGCTTTAACGAAGAAAATGTAGATAAAGATGCTGCGAATGGTAACTTTACGGTAACACAAACCTACACTTATCCTGATGATGCCACTCACCTTGTGGTAGATGCATCACAATCAGAATCGGATATGTTGCCTGAATATCTACACACTCTTGGCGAATATGAATGGGTTAATTTCAAAACCGGAGGAAAAGCATCTTTAGATGCAAACAACAACCAAATAATATTTAATCCGTCATTCGGACATCTTGAAGGAGAATACACTGCCGGTATAGTTCACGATACTATTTATACTGGTTTACCCGTTCTTTATTCAAATGGCACCGGTGGCGGCAATTGGCATGAAAAAAGCACTTGGAAGAAAAAAGATGAAAACGACAACTATATCGATTTAGGGCCAACCGAGGATATCGGTGAGAACCCTGTTCATCTTCGTGGAGATGATGTTGTAATAGTCGATGCCGATGACACTAAATCGTATTGCTTATACTTTGATGATGTTGCCGCAACTTTGGATTGTAGAACAAAGAGCGGCAACGACTTTGGCCGCGTTTACGGCTCCGGCACTCTGAAAATAGACGCCACCGACAAAGGCAATTATATGTTCCCCGCAGGCAATTTCGATAAGTTCCTTAAATACAGTACAAGTACTGTGGAATTTGGCGGTGACAACAATGGAACCCTTCCGGCAAGCCCTGGTAACTCATCGCGTCCACTGCCTAACGTGAAATTTTCGGGCACTGGCATAAAGACACTTCCTGCCGGTACTACCGAAGAAATAGACGGTAACCTGACTATCGTGGATGGTGCTACTCTTAATAATACCGCTAACAACATCAAGATAATCGTCCGTGGCGATTGGACTGATAAAAACACATCTGTATCAGGATTCAATGCCGGAAGTTCGATTGTGGAATTCAATGGCGACTCAACACAACGTCTCAATGTCTACAATGACAATACGGTGTTCCCGAGTTTAATAATTAACAATACTGGCACGCAAAGCGACAGCATAATTATTGGCGACTGCGATACCGAAGAGCCTATTAATCACGGAATTAGTGTTTCTTCAAAATTAACACTAACTAAAGGCCATGTACATACAGACTTAAACAATTGCTTAGTTGTTTCAGAGCCAACAGCCAATATAACAGGCGGCAGCGAAGATTCGTATGTTGATGGTCCTCTCGGCATTTATGCAATAGCCAAATCCAATCCTAAATATCCGGTGGGTAACGACAACCGCTTTGCATCAACAACACTTAACAATGTAAGCGTTGGCGGTGTATGGAAAGTTCAGTACTTCAACCAACAAAGCGGAAATGAGGCCGTTACAGCCACAATGACTGACCCATTGACCGGAGTTAGCGAAAACGAATACTGGAAAGTCTATCCTCCGACAGGAAACGAAAATGCAACGGCTAACTTGACATTGCGCTACGATGAACAATCGTACCCGCAAATCAGAACCGCTGCCCAGTTGAAAAAGCTAACTATGGTAAGCTACCCAAATCCTGACAAATGGGCTATTATTAAAAATAGTGGGGCAAGCGGAACCGTAACTTCAGGAACAATAACCTCAACCGAGGATGCACAAACTGTTTCCAATAAAGAGTTCACATTGGGTTATTTGGGCACAACCGCCAAATTAACTCCAGGCAACTACTATGTATGCGATGGTAACAACAGTGTTGAGATACCTGTGACATTGACTGGTACGCCAAACTACACCTTGCAATATACGGTTGATGGCGGTGCCCCAATCACAATACCCGACATCACTTCCGATTCATACAAATTGGTACTTTCAGCATCAACATTAGGCGGACACAAACACGATAATGAGGGTAATCCATTGCCGTATGAAGTACGGCTTGCCGGTGTCAGCGACCCAAGTGGTGATGGTAATGCTTTCACCAACGATGTTGCCAATGTAATTGTATGGTACAACGAAGTGCCGACAATAATAGGAGACGATGCTGTTGGACAAGGCGACACGCATCCATATTCGACAACAACAACCGGTCATAATTCGACATCATATTTGTGGTCTTGGTCCGGCACTGGCAATAGTAATGCAACTTTGTCAAGCACTAATCAGTCATCTATAAATGTGACATTCAAACGACCCGGGTCAAATGCAAATACTAACACTGGTACATACACACTCTCTCTTACCAACACATATACTAATAGCAACGGTACTACCTGTTCGGCATCAAGCAATAAGATTGTGAACATACAGAAAAAACCTCAACCTAAGATTGTGGCTGACAATGGCACATTTAGTTCATGTTATGGAGAAACACACACTTACTCTGTATCTGAAGTTGTCAACCATACATATTTATGGAGTGTTACTGGAGGAACAATAACAAGTGGCCTAAAATCACATACTTGCACTGTTGAATGGGGTAATAGCGGTTCAGGAACAATAACCATTTCCGAAACAGGTCAAGGTAATGGTACTGGAAGTGAAACTAAAGAAATATTCTTCTACCCTGCCGCAGAAATAGGAACTATTGTGCCTCCAGAATATGTATGCGACAACACAAGAGGTACGGTTACTATCAAAAATACTAAGTCAACATTGCAATATATGGTTTGCGATAATAATGACGAAAGTATTGTATATAGCGGCTACCAATCTGGTACTGGCGAAGACTTGAATATTACTATTGATGCTATTAGAACAAATGTCGAGATTAAGGTAATAGCCAAAAACGATGGTTGCTCAACAGAATCAGAAGGTAAACCTATCAAAATCAGTCCAAACCCAGATATTACTTGGGTAATTGGAGAAGACTTGTACATTGGCAAACCCACCAACTTGCATTTAGAGCAAACAAGCGAATTCAATGAAATGAGCTATGAGTTCACAAACACAATTGGTAGCAATAATATTGCAGGCAATTTCCCCAATCCGGCAAATGATGTTGATATTGAACTGCCAATAGCAACAACCGCAACAAAACTTGAAGGCACTTTAAGAGTAAAGGAAACAAGCCATGACTGTTTTAGCGATTATAAGATTGAAAAAGAAGTTTCGCAAGACTATCTATGGAACGGGTCAGAATCAAATGTTTGGAATACAGATAACAACTGGTGGGCAAAAACAGAACCTTCTACAAGCGACAATGTGATAATCCCGTCTAATGTTGCAAATATGCCTGTTATTTCTTCAGCATCAGCTAAAGCAGCCAACATAACCATCAACTCTGGCGCAAGCATCACATTAAGCGATAACACACTAACAGTTTATGGTGACTTAACAAACAATGGCGAAATTACAGCCAATGGTGGCAAAATAGCCTTTACTGCAGGCAATCACAATGTAACAGGTGAAAATACTTTTACTGATGTCGATAACGCAGGAAATGTTACTTTCAACAGCACAAACACCATTAAAGGCGACATTAATAACAGCGGAACAATCAACGGAAACATTGTGCTGAACAACACCGATAAACAGCAGTCGATAACTGGCAATGGCTCCTATGGCAGTGTAACTGTAGATAATGCTTCTGGTGTTACTATCAACAGCGATATAACCATAAACGGAGAGCTAACTCTCAATTCTGGTTTAGTTACTGTTCCTGATAATAAAATCCTGACATTTGGCACATCAGCATCAGCAAATAGCAAAAATGCAAATGCTTATGTTATTGGAAAGATGAAGAAATTCGGCAGTTCTTCATTCACTTTCCCAACAGGTGACAATGACCACCGAGCTATGGTTCAAATAATTCCGATTGGAGCATCAAGCGAATCGTGGTTCACTGTAAGCTACTCATCTACAGGAAACGAAGACCTTGCAAATGAAAACAAAGTAGAAGGGTTGGTTCGCGTAAGTAGTATTGATATGTGGGACATACACGGTGATGACGGCAATGGCAACTCGCAGAAAAGCCAAATCAAACTATTCTGGGACGATGCTGAAAGAAGCGGTATAACAAATGATTTGAGCAAACTTGTAGTTGCTCACTACACTGGAAGTCGTTGGGAAATAATCAGACAAGACAAATCTGACGACGGTTGGATACTATCTCGAGAAGTTACCAGCTATAGCCCGTTCACATTCGGCTCAACTGTAGAAGAGGAGCATCCCCTCCCCGTAACCTTCGCCGCCTTCGCTGGCCACCAAGATGGCAACAGCATTGTGCTTGAGTGGACGACAATGTCGGAAAACAACAACGACTACTTCGAGATTGAGCGCTCAGTTGACGGTGTCAACTTCGTAACTATCGGTTACGTTGAAGGCGCTGGCAATTCGAACAACCGCATCGACTACAACTTCAATGACAACGCTCCTGAGCAAGGACGGCTCTACTACCGTCTGTCGCAAGTCGATTTCGACGGCACTCGTGACTATGCCGACAAGGTTGTGACAGTGACATTCGCAAACAACAAGCTGGCTGTCAGCATTGTGCCCAACCCGACAAGCGGATTGTTCACGCTGCAAAACTGCGGCAACTGCGGACAGCTTGTGATAATGACACAAAACGGAATGGTTGTCAAGGAGTTTGAAGTTACCAACTTCAACCAGCAAATAAACATCGGCGATTTGGCCAACGGCATCTACATTGCCAAATACACAACCGACAGCGAATCTACCATTCTTAAGATTGTCAAGTTCTGAACCCCTTTTTAAATGTTTATAACCGAAAAAGCCGAGTCTGTTACAGATTCGGCTTTTTCACTTTTGTTCACTTATGCCTTATGACACTTTACCTTAATGTCTCGTTTTGTGCGACAATATTGCCCGTTCAATTGCTTTGCGACAGACGGGGCAGAATTCCGAAGGTGTGTTCGAACGCATAATGCAGTCCTGCGCCGGACTGAACATTCCTTTGGTCATGTATCCCCCACCCTCAAAAACGCCAACCGCCGACTCGTATTTCTTTGTGCGCGGCGTGGGCACAGGTGTCATCGGACTCAGCATATTTTTCCATTTTGAATCGAAATCCTGCATCGTTGTCAAGTTGGGCTCCCATGGCTCGCGGTTAAGGCTGTACATCTGTTCGTTAGCCTCGTCGGCATAGAAATACTCGTCGCCCAAACCAGCAAAACCATGTCCAAACTCATGGACAATAACCTTTAGCGACAACTCGTGGTCCGATGTGCTGGCCGAGTAGAAGTTGTAGAACCCGCCGCCGCCGTATTCATCGCTGTTTATCAATATTATAATATGGTCGTAAGGCACGCTGGCGGCCGCATCGTGAATGGCCTTTGTGTCGAAGGTTGTCAGGTATCGGTCAATATCGAAAGTGCTGAATGTAAAGTTCATAGCTGTATTGCGATAAATGCCTTTGACAGGGATGTCGGTGCCGCTCTCTGCCGACAATGACTCCACCGCATATATGTTGAACATATCGCTATAAGTTTTGAACGGCTCAACTTCTGACATATACTGCCATGCGCGCTCCACATCGCGGCGGAATTTATCCATTTGAGCGGCCGTGTAACCTTCCGCCAAAAAAGCGACATCCACTTTATTATTCACATCGCCGCCGCCATGCACAATGCTGTGTTTGTAGCTATTAACCGATTCGCGGCGGATAAACTTATTCTTCGGATTAATGTAAAATTCAGTCAAAACCGAGAACCCCGCCTTATCGCGGTTCATCTGTTCAAACCGAAATTTCACCGTCTGCTTTGGAAACGGCATCAAACTGACATGATAGAACGACTGTACGCATTGGCGAGCCTCATGCGATTGTTGCCACTCGTCGAACAGACTGCTGAACCCATTCTGATATAGCACTTTACCCGACACCGAATCAAGCAATGAGAATCGGTAGCTACCCATTTGGCAAGTATCGCCGACATTAAGGTTGCCAACCCACACGCCCTGAATTTTCATCTCTTTTAACACAAAACTCACAGATTTGCTGTCGCCAACAAGCTCATAATCAACACGCAGACATTCATCGGTAAAAAAACGCTCAAATTCGGTTTGGGCATAACAAGAAAAGGCTTGCAGAAACGCCGCAAGCGCAACAATCGTTTTCTTCATCTTATTGTAAGAGAATATGTTAATCTTCGACAGTCAGATTGAAAGGCAGACTGACACGTTCAGCGTAAATCTCACCGGCCTCAAGAATCTCCTCGTCGTCATCTTTGTAGTACCAGTTTATACAGCATTTATTTCCAGCGCGATTGATACTTTCAAACTTCTTCATGATGTCGAGGAAAATCTTCGAACTCGAAGTATTGAAATAAATCATCTTGAAGCTGACTTGCGTATTCTCGTTTGGTTGCATGGCATACTCGTCAATCCAATTCAGAACCGGACGGTAAAAAACCATAGGGTTCTCTGGAAGCGATTTCCCTTTGAAAATAAACACGTTGCATTCTTTGTCCAAAATAACCTCAGGAGTAACCTCACTGCTTTCAATAATCAAAGGCGCCAAAGCCATAATTCCTATTTTTTATGTACCAAATGGTGTGTTGAATTAACGTGCAAATATAAAGAATTGAAAATATAACGATGTTTTTTTTTCATAAAAACGATTGTTTGTAACTCATATTTCGCAATTAGGCTCAAAAATCCTAAATCCTAAATCCTAAATAAATACCTTTGCCGGCCTAATGAGTTTTTATGCCGAAGGTTGCGTACATATCGCTTGGGTGCAAGCTGAATTTTTCCGAAACATCGTGGATTGTACAGCAGTTTGAGAACGCTGGTTATCAGCGTGTTGACAATCACGAGCAAGCCGATGTGGTGGTAGTGGACACCTGCACCGTTACTGAGCTTGCCAACAAGAAAAGCCGGCAGGCCATCCACAAGATTCTGAACCGTGCACCCGAAACCATCTTGGTGGCCATTGGCTGCTACACGCAACTCAAACCCGACGAAGTGGCTGAAATTGAAGGCGTTGACTATATTTTCGGGTCCGATAACAAAATGGACCTTACAGACAT
>JAFZWI010000107.1 GCA_017617355.1 Salinivirgaceae bacterium
CTGAAAGGGCTGCCGGGCATCACCGTGCCGCAAGTTGAGGCCGCCTTTGGCAAAAACGGGCTGAAAGCTTACGACAACATCGACGCTCTGCAAGCCGACCTGAAAGCCCAACCGGCAACCAACAGCGTGCTGCTGTTCCTGAGCTCGGGCAACTTTGCCGGCACCGATTTGAAAAAGCTGGCGGAAGAAGTGCTAAAGTGAGATATTTTTGTTAGCTTTGGCTAACAATTAATTCTCACATTATGAACACTAAACGCACTCTTCGGACAGCCATTGCATTTGCGCTTGCAGCAATATGCTCAACTGGCTACGCGCAAAACAACAGCGCAGCTCAAACAGACGAATCTGTCATTGTTTCAGATATGTCTGAATTTCCCGACGCCGAATCCGCTTTGCACAGATATATTGCCGACAATTTGAAATACCCCGAAGAAGCGAAAAGCAAAGGGTTGAAAGGAAAGGTGTTCGTAAGTTTTGTTGTGAGCGAAACTGGAGATATTGAAAATGTGAAAGTTTCCAGAGGTATTGACCCTTTGCTGGATAAAGAAGCTATCCGTGTTGTGCAGAGTATCCCCAAAGAGATTCTTCCTAAAACCGTGCAGCATGGGAAACCGGTTAGAATGGCATACACCATAGCAGTGATTGTTCCGTTGGAAAAGACAGAATAATTATATTTCACCATTAACTTTTCGTGCAAAACAACGTCTTTCAGATAAAATGTGACATATTATATTTTGTCGTTTGAAAAACATTTGAAGTTTTGGAACTTAAAAAGAATCCCAAAGTCGATTTAAGACGCTACAGCGGCTTGTTTTTGGAGGTGGGTTTTGTGATTGCGATAGGCGCAGTGCTTCTCACCCTCAACTACTCCGTCCATACAAAAAACACCGTTGTTTTCGGCGAGCTCAAAAATGTGGTTGCCGAAGAGGGAATCGTGCCCATCACCCGCCAGCAGACAACAACACCTCCTCCACCGCCAGAAATCCCCAAAGTGGCCGAGGTCATCAACATTGTTGACGACGACACCAACCTCGACGATGAGCTTGATATTGAAGACATTGAGGCCGACCAGGAGACCGAGATAATCGTCATCAAAAGGCAAGAGGAGGAAGAGGAAGACGAGATTCACATGATTGTTGAGGAGATACCCGAGTTTCCTGGCGGCGAAGACGCTCTGCACAGTTATATGCTCAAGCACACCAAATATCCCAAGGCTGCAAAGAAGAACAAAGTCTCGGGAACGGTTTACGTTCAGTTTGTGATTAACGAAAACGGCGAAATCGAGAATGTGCAAATTCCTAGCAGCGTCGACCCAGCCTTGGACCGTGAGGCCATCCGCGTGGTAAAAAGCATGCCCAACTGGATACCCGGCAAAATCCGCGGCAAACCGGTTAAGGCTCTGCAAACTCTTTGGTTCGACTTCGCTCTCCGGTAGTGTCGATTTCCGCGTCCGCCCGAAACGCATCGATATAAAAACTAACGGAATAAGCGACAAGTTGACAATCTTTTTGTTAGCTTTGGAGTGCTGAACAATTAATTCTCACACTATGAACACTAAACGTACACTTCAGGCTATCATTGCCTTTGCTCTTGCCGCCATTTGCACAGCGAGCTATGCGCAAAACAGCAACACTAACAACGAGCAAATTCTTATTCCAAAGAATAGCTCTGCCGACCAGCCGGTTATCGACACCACCATATGGGCTAATCCCCAAGAAAGAGCGCAATTTCCTGGTGGAGATTCGGCTTTACGCCAATATATTATCGACAATTTGGTTTATCCGGAATCGGCAAAAGACCCCAATTTGAATGGACATGTTCCGGTTTCTTTTGTGATAGGTAAAGACGGCCAAATTGAGCCCGAACGTGTACGCATCCCTACCGACATTGGAGGCAAATACAGGGGCATCGAACCCGCGCTTGACGCAGAAATCATTCGTGTGGTTAAAAGTTTGCCAAAATTCGAACCTGCCTACCGCCATTTATATAAATATGGTGAAATAGAGAGAGTGCCCGTAAGAACTCAAGGGGATATATTGGTCCGCATCCGAAACGGGCAGATTAGTTCAGTTGAAATATTAATCATTAATTTCAGATAACATGAATGTACCACGCATATTCAAAACCATTCTGACCATTGCATTTGCCGCTATTTGCACAACGGGCTATGCACAGAACAATGGCACCGCCAATACCGACCAGCCGATTATCGACAATGACAACACCATTTATACATCGGTTAAAATAATGCCGGAATTCCCAGGCGGCGAAGCGGCTATGAAAAAATATTTCGCCGACAGCCTGCAGAGTTGGGAATCGAAAAAATTCATATCAGGAAAAGTGTTCGTTCAGGTTGTGATTGACAAAGACGGCATGGTTGAGCCTGAAAATGTGAAGATTACCTCGGACCTTGAGCCTGTTGTCAACGAAAAAGTGGTTAGTTTGGTAAAGAGTATGCCAAAATGGACACCGGGTATGCGATACGAGTCGAAATCAGGCAAAGTGATGAAGGTGCTTGCACGGGTATCGATGACTATTCCTATTGAAATATCGATTAAAGGCGAAGAAGGAGAACAAGTGTTCTTCATTGTTGAGCATATGCCCGAATTCCCAGGCGGCGATATCGCTTTGCGCAAATTCATTGCTGAAAACGTTAAATATCCCGAAGAAGCAAAGGAAAAAGGCTTGTCAGGCAAGGTTTTTGTCCAGTTTGTAATCGACAAGAATGGCGACGTTGTAAGTCCCAAAATAGCAAGGGGCATTGACCCGATATTGGACAATGAGGCAATCCGCGTAATACAAAGTTTGCCGAAGTGGAAACCCGGAGAGCAAAGCAAAAGAATAGATGGCGAAAAAGTATGGGTTCCCAAAAACGTGTCGTTCACTGTGCCTGTTGCGTTTAATTTGGATTAAAAACAGGAAGCGGACAAGCGCTTTTTAAATGGCCCAAAAAACAACCATATTTATCCTCCTAGTTTCTCTACTAAAAACTTTTTCCAAAATATTGTCATATTATTAGAAAAGTTCTACTTTTAGCGACTGAAAAAATTAAAAAGTTATGGAACTTAAAAAGAATCCGAAAGTCGATTTAAGACGTTACAGCGGCTTGTTTTTGGAAGTGGGCTTTGTAGTGGCTGTAGGAGTTGTTCTCCTCGCTTTCAGCTATACTGTCCATGAGAAAAACACAGCAGGCTTCGGCGAGCTTGAAGATGTAGTTGCCGAAGAGGAAATCATACCTATCACCCGTCAACAGGAAATAACTCCTCCTCCACCGCCGGAGGTTCCAAAGGTAGCCGAGGTTATCAATATCGTTGACGATGATGTCGATATTGATGACGAACTCGATATTGAGGACGTTGAGGCCGACCAAGATACCGAGGTGGCCATTGTCGAGGTTGCCGAAGAGGAAGAAGAGGAAGAAGAGCAAGTGTTCTTCATTGTTGAAAACATGCCAGAGTTCCCCGGTGGTGACGCAGCATTGCGCAAATATCTCGCTCAAAACGTTGTTTATCCCGAAATTGCAAAAGAGAACGGCCTTGCAGGAAAAGTGTTCGTTCAGTTTGTGGTAAACCAGAAAGGTGAGGTTGACAATGTGCAGATAGCTCGTGGCGTTGACCCGATACTTGACAAAGAGGCCATCCGCGTGGTTAAGAGCCTTCCGAAATTCAAACCAGGCTCACAGCGTGGAAAACCTGTGAAAGTGTCCTATACCGTGCCAATCAACTTCCAATTGAATTAGGATAACAATAGGATAAGAATGCCGACAAAATTTTGCCGGCATTCTTTTTTCTTTATAAAAGCAAGGCCGGCGCAACAACCGGCATTGTGAGTTAAAACAGATTGAGTCAACAATTCATTTATCATAATAAATTAATTACTATGTCACAGAAAAAACGTGTTTACACATTCGGCAACAAGAAAGCCGAAGGTAAGGCAGACATGCGTAATCTGTTGGGTGGCAAAGGTGCTAACCTGGCGGAAATGTGTCTTTTAGGTTTGCCGGTTCCGGCAGGTTTCACAATCACTACCGAAGTTTGTACGGAGTATTACGAGAACAACTGCGAACTGCCGGCTGAGCTTGAGGCCGACGTTTGGGCTGCTATGGCCGAAACAGAAAAGATAATGGGCAAAAAATATGGTGACCCTGAAAACGCACTTTTGGTATCGTGCCGCTCGGGTGCTCGCGCTTCAATGCCTGGTATGATGGATACCGTGCTCAACATTGGTGTCTGCTCTGCCACAATCCCCGGACTTATCAAGAAGACTGGCAACGAGCGTTTCGTATGGGACTCTTACCGCCGTCTGATTATGATGTATGCCGACGTTGTTATGGAGAAAGCTGAAGGTCTTGACTTCAACATCCGCAAACAACTCGACGATATGCTCGACGACTACAAGAAACAGAAAGGTTACGCTTCAGATACCGACTTGAGCGCCAACGATTTGAAATTCCTGGCCGACGAGTTCAAAAAGAAAATCAAAGTTGTTTTGGGCAAAGAATTCCCAGACGACGCAAAAGAGCAATTGATGGGCGGTATCAAAGCCGTGTTCAAGAGCTGGAACGGTAAGAAAGCCGTATCGTACCGCCGCATCGAGGGTATTCCAGACGATTGGGGTACTGCCGTTAACGTTCAGTCGATGGTATTCGGTAACATGGGCGACACTTCGGCAACCGGCGTTGCATTCACCCGTAACCCCGCCACTGGCGAGAACCTGTTCTATGGTGAGTGGCTTATCAACGCTCAAGGCGAGGACGTTGTTGCAGGTATCCGCACACCGAACCCGCTTAACGACGAGACCAAGAACGAGCAGAACCAGCATCTGAAAAGTATGCAAGAGGCTATGCCCGAGACATATAAAGAACTAGTTGAGATTCGCGACATTCTTGAGAAATCGTTCCACGATATGCTCGACATTGAGTTCACCATTCAGGAAGGCAAACTGTATATGCTGCAATGCCGCGTCGGCAAACGCACTGGCACCGCTGCCCTGAATATGGCTATGGATATGCTTCACGAAAGCTTGATTGACGAGAAGACCGCCGTTCTGCGCGTTGACCCGTCGCAACTCGACGAGCTACTTCACCCGATTCTCAACCCATCGGAAGAGAAACGTGTTAAACCTATCGTTAAAGGTCTGCCTGCAGGTCCGGGCGCTGCCGTTGGTAAAGTTGTCTTCACTGCTGAAGATGCTGTTGCTTGGCACAAGAAGGGTGAGAAAGTTATTCTTGTCCGTGAAGAGACCAACCCAGAGGACGTTGAGGGTATGCGTGCCGCCGACGGTGTGCTCACCGCTCGTGGTGGTATGACATCGCACGCTGCTTTGGTGGCTCGTGGCTGGGGTAAATGCTGCATCGTTGGTGCAGGCGCACTGCACGTTGATGTGGCTAACAAGACTGCAAAAATCATCGGTACAGATATCGAATTCAAAGAGGGAGCAACTCTCACTTTGAACGGAACCAAGGGCAACGCCTATATGGGCGAACTGAAACTGATGGACGCTTCAGAGAATCCGCGCTTCCAAGAGTTTATGCGTTTGGTTGACAAAAACCGCAAGATGGGTGTACGCACCAACGCCGACAACCCCGACGACGCTCGCATTGCACGCGAGTTTGGCGCCGAGGGCATTGGCCTGTTCCGCACCGAGCATATGTTCTACGGCAAGAACTCTGAAGAGCCGTTGTTCCTGCTTCGCAAGATGATTTTGAGCGCCGACGCTGATGAGCGCCGCAAGGCTCTCGACGAGCTCTTCCCATTCATGAAGAAGGATATGAAGGCCACTCTGTTGGCTATGGACTGTCTGTCAGTTACCTTCCGTCTGCTCGACCCACCGTTGCACGAGTTCGTTCCGCAAGGTGCTGAGAAACAAGCCGAACTGGCTGCCGCTCTTGGCATTTCGGCCGCTGCCGTTGCAAAACGCGGCGAGGCTCTGCACGAGTCGAACCCGATGATGGGTCACCGTGGTGTTCGTCTGGGCGTTACTTATCCTGAAATTTCAGAAACTCAGATACGTGCAATCTTTGAGTCGGCTGCCGAGCTTATCAAAGACGGCAAAGACCCGCACGCCGAGATTATGGTTCCTGTAACCTGCGATATGAGCGAGTTGGAATACACACGCAAGATTGTCGACAAAGTTTACGCCGAGGTTTGCAAGAAATTCGGCTTGAAGGAAATCAGCTTCAAGTTCGGTACAATGATTGAGATTCCGCGCGCCGCTCTGCTGGCCGACAAGATGGCAAAATACGCCGAGTTCTTCTCATTCGGCACCAACGACCTGACCCAGATGACCTTCGGCTTCAGCCGCGACGATATTGGCGCCTTCGTGCCTGCTTATATCGACAAGAAAATGCTGCCTGCCGACCCGTTCCAGACTATCGACCAGGACGGTGTTGGCCAGCTGATTGCTTCGGCAACCAAGAACGGCCGCTCAACCCGCAAAGACTTGAAAGTTGGTATCTGTGGTGAGCAAGGCGGTGACCCGGCATCAGTTGAGTTCTGCTACAAATCTGGTTTGAACTACGTAAGCTGCTCGCCGTTCCGCGTTCCAATCGCACGTCTGGCAGCCGCACAGGCAACCATCCGCAACAGCAAATAATCAACAATTTGCAATATGAAAAAAGCCCGGCGATGAGTCGGGCTTTTTTGTTGCTTCCAGTTTGCGAGTTTGGGTTAGTTGCCTAAATTTGACCTGTATTTTATGTCACACTAAAAAATTTTTCTGAAATATGACAAGCGCATTGGTATGGTTGAAAAGAATCAGAAACATAATTGGTTTCCTTGGTATGATACTTCCTTGGGTAGCATTGTTAGGCACATTTTTGGTATCAAAAAATATTGAGCTTTCTGATGATTTTTGGAGCAATCTTTCCATTTCAGCCACATACTATCTTACCCCGGCACTTACCGGAATACTTACAACGGCAGCCGTTGTTTTAATGTGCTACGACAGCTACGAACCAATAGACGACATTATAACAACACTGTCCGGTGTCTGCGGACTACTGATTGTCCTGTTTCCTTGTCACTGCTGTATTTCCCCAGATAAGGTTGGCTTGTTCCAGTTGCCAGCAAACATATCTCACATAATTCACAGTGTATCTGCGGTTTGTTTTTTCTTGCTGCTTGCTTTTAACAGCCTTTTCCTGTTTACAAAAAGCAAAGTTGAAGAGATTAATCAAACCAAACAAAAGAAGACAAGGAACATTATCTATCGTATCTGCGGATATGGAATGTTGGCCGCTTTAATACTGATGCCATTGCCGATACATTTTCCTGCAAAGACATTTATTGTAGAGACAATCGCTCTCACTTTCTTCGGCATTAGCTGGCTCGTCAAGGGGCAGGCATTCGGCCTTTTGGCTGATGAGGAATAGTCCGGCTATAATCAATTACCAGCAAATTGAAAATCTTGGGAATTTTTGATTGAAAATTATGGGAATTTTGAATTGAAAATCTTGGGAATTTGTGCCGTTAATACAATACAATCGCGGCGGAATCGAGCAAAAATCCATCGATTCCGCCGCGATAATTATGTTGCGAAGGTGAAATTTGACAATCTCACTTTATCATTACACGTTTCACCTGACCGCCTGTTTTTACAATGTAAACGCCAGAATTATTGATTCTTATTGTACAGACGTTGCTCGCAACGTCTCTACCCACAATGCGCCCCATTGCATCATAAACACGGATTTCATCAGTGGCGTTTTCAACCACAATGGTACGGCCGTGGGCGTAAATGTTTAAGGCATTAACGGCATTCTCTGCAACGGCAGTTGTCGCAAGTTTTGTGCCTTCTTTAACACGAGTATCCTTTGCACCGCAACCGCGCTCGCAGGTGGCTGTTTCTGTGCCATCGGCAGTTGTTGTGGCATCGTTGTTATAAACATAGTTTACAAACTCATGACCTAAAGTGGGAATTGCTGTTTGAGCAACAAGCACTTCATTGCAAACCGAACAATGTTTGCCTTCTGTAAGGCCAGTAGCAGTGCAAGTTGCTTCTACAGCCTCATCTTTAACCACTACGTGTTGTTCAAATATTGCAGTAAAAGAAGTATCTTTGGCAACAGCATAATTACGAGGATTATCAGTGTTCCCGTCATTCCATTTCACAAAATGGTATCCTTTCGATGGGACAGCCTTTATTATTGCTGGATTATTGCCCAACAATAAACTATCGCCTTGCACATAACCTAACGAGTCATTGACACTTTTGGTTATAATAGAAAAAAATGGCATTATTGTTTTCCGTTTCCAAATAGCAGCTTTTTCATATAATGTAACACTTTCACTTGGAACATATACGGTATCAACAGTTGAAAATGGGTCTCCATCAGGCATTGATGCAGGAATGGTACCCAAACAAACTATTTGTTTCAGTTTTTGAGAGCAATTATATATGTCGTCACAACCAATACATTCAACTGATTTAGGAATGATAACCGTTTTAGTGTCACTATACCAAAACGCACTTTTACTAAATCTTGTTACCTTAAAGGTATTGCCTGCCGTTATGTTTTCCGGAATAACACCGTAATAAATGTTAGACACTTCGACTTTGTCCTTGTTCAATACTTGATACTTAATGCCATCTTTGTAAAAGCGCAAACTGGCGAAACTTAAATCGGCACTACTTCCAATAATAATTTTTTTCAAATCATTGCAATCCTTGAACGCATCATTGCCAACATTAGTTACTATATCACTAATAGTGATATTTGTAATTCTATTCGAACAGAAAGCTGACGCTCCTATATTGGTTACTGAAGTGCCAATATTAATAGTGTCCAACCCACATTGATAAAACGCATAGTCTCCAATACTAGTCACAGAGTTAGGAATGTCAATCGATGTCAAACCTTTGCATTTGTTAAACGCATATCCATCAATGCTCGTTACCGAATTAGAAATATAAACTGACGACAATTCGTCACATTCACTAAAAGCTGATGAGCCAATGTATACAACAGAATCGGGGATTGATATTTCGACTAAATTTCGGCACTGATTAAATGCGGAATAAATGATGCGGCATCGGTCATTAATAACACATGATGTGATGTTTTTGCTTTTTGCGGCAAATAAAACAACGTATGGATTGTCGCTGTTGCCCAAATAATAAGCATTATCGTATCTGTTATAATCAAAATTGTTTTCCTTGCAATTTAGAAAAGCCCCACTGCCAATATACGTTACAGAATTAGGAATGGTAATCGATGTTAGTTTTTCACACCCAGCAAATGCATTGCTTACGATAGAATTAGAAGAATAGCACCCTAGTATAAATTGACATTTTGCGTTAATTATGCATGAAGTTATGTCTTTCGATTTCGCTTTATATAGCCATATAAACGGATTCTCCGCATTTCCAAGATAATATGCATTGTCGTATTCATTTCCATATAAATTATCACAGCCGCCAAATGAAGATGCGTCAATATTAGTAACAGAATTAGGAATGGAAACTGATGTTAAGCTCTCACAATAGCCAAATGTCCATTCATTAATCCTATTGACGGTTTTAGGAATATCAATTGATAGTAAATATCTACAGCCATAGAATGCGTAACTGCCAATAATCTCTATGCTATTAGGAATGGTGACTGTTTTCAATTTGCAACCACAAAAAGTATAATTGTCAATACGAGTAACCTCATATTTTTTCCCACTATTTGTTACGGAATTAGGAATGACAATATTGGTCATTTCTAAATAGTCATCGCTTTTTGTTACTTCTACCGTACTATCGCTTGTAATGTTGTAGTACAATTCTCCACTTTTGAAATCATATGCCCATGCTTGCCCAGCAAACATTGTTACAAACAAAACCATTAGTAAAATTTCCTTCATCATAGTATTATCTTTTTATGTTAATGAATTTAATTGACAGCCCTGATTTGAGAAAAGACAATAAAAAAACGTGGACTAAAACTTCGTCTACGTTCATCAAGGCATCGCCAAACGCCTTACCACCTATATACGAGTAAAGCCCACGCCTATAGCGTGAGCATTAACTTGTATGAGGTGGTACATAAAAGATTTGGCGATTTTTGATGAACCAATGAGTTAACGCTTATTTATCTATATGTCTTATAATCGTTTACATAGCCAGTTCGTTTTAGTGTTCAACAATAGTCCAAATATAGAGAAATGAAATGAATTCTTAATTATGAAAGTTGTAGTTCGTCTAATATTAGATATTTGAAATTAAAACTAACATAATCGTCCTCATCATCCTTTTCTATACATTTTTTCAAAAATTCAATATATTCAACAATGGCTGGACTTGAATCCACCTTACTTGTAATAAAGGATATGTAGTTATCCCAAGATTTCCAAATCCGCAATGGCCTTTTATTCACATTGTACTGATTACTGTTTTGCGGATAAGGAACAGGATTACGATAAATAGTGTATTTAATGAATTGTAAGAAGTGAGGTGCCACATAGTCTTTCATCAATTCAACATTTGCGGGTATAAATGAGTAATTTCTTCTCCCGTTATCATACGAAGAATCATCTGTGTCATAGAAGCCTTGAATAACTGTTGCGAAATCATTAGAATATCTTTTCAAACAATCCTTGAATATGAATTGTCTGATAGTATTCAAATCCTCCCTTGATAACGGATAATCCCATATATCACCCTCAAAAATAATGCTATTAAGGTAGCCGCCCAATCCCCTATTATAGCCGTTTTCGCATAATGCGCTTATTATGAATTTCTTGTCTTCATCCGATAGTTTTTTGCCATCATTATAATTTCCGAGTTCATTTATTAGATATGTAATCTCATTAAAATTAGGATTAGCTTGTGAATTTGATGTCAAATACAAGAGTAATCGAATATGTTTTTTATGCTCATCTTTATTTTTTGCTTTAAATTCTTTTAGTTTTGCAAATAATGAGACTGATTTAGTTACCACCCACTCTTTAAAAATTGGTTTTATTTCTTCCACTTCATTCTGAATAATTTTGTCAAATTCTGAATCTGAAACATCCGATTCAAGTAGAGAAATTTGGAAGTATCTATCTGTATAAAGAATATTGTTTATGCGCTTTTTGCTTGTTACCGCGTCATTATGAAATAATGTATCCAATATACTATCAATCCTTTTTACATCAGGCTTCTTTATGTGCAAATAATCTTTATTCTCTTTTATAAATTTCTTTAAATCATATTTGTGCATAATATCATCAAAATAATCAAAGAAATCTGGTTCACTATTTATATCGCTCTTTTCACAAAATAATTCGCTTTCTTTCAAAACATATTTCCGTTCCTTATCTAAAATCGAATAAACTGTAGGATATTTATTTTTAAGAATTTCAAGCAAAAACAAATCTCTGGCATTTACTTCTCCTTTAAGTTTTGAATAAGTTGTATTAAAGGAATTACAGATTCGCTTAACGTCACGAATGGTTGAAATTGAGTCAATTGGACTAGTTCCATATTTATTATTCATAACATCTAACAAATCTTTTCTTTCTTCTTCCTCAACTAATTCGGATATGGTTTTTAAAATGAAATCCACTAATTCCTTCTCTGTGAATCGTGGTAAAGGAAACTCTGCGGAAAAAATCTTCTCCGAAAATTCCAATTCTTTATTTGGCATTTTCCCTTTTAGACATTCCAATAAATACTCTTTATCGTAAGCAACAATGAAGTACATATTGGGGAAATTGGAAACGTTACGAATCAGTTTCAGCATCTCAATAAGTTCGCTTGAGTCAATACGGTCTATGTCATCAACAAATACAATAATTTTTTTCCCAATTTTCTTGATTGACTTCTTTATGACATCGAATTTGTCTTCAAGTTTTGAACTATTACCTATTAAGCCAAGAATAGTTGAAATAATTTTAGTTTCTGTGGTTCCAATTGATGATAATGCTTTTGAATAATCAATAAAATCTTTTGCCAAAGTACTGTCATATAGTTTGAGATTTTTGCTCAACTCGTCAAAGAAGAGTTGTATAATATTAGTGTCATTTGAATACAGCCAAGGATTGAAATCAATAACAACACATTCTTCAGAATGTTGCTGCTCAATCTGCCTTTTCATCATATTCTTAAAAGATGTTTTACCCATTCCCCAAGGCGCAACAATGCCAAACGAGAATGATTCATTCTCTGTATTTGTATCTAAAATTTTATCTATCGTAGCCTTTGCTAAAATTGGTCTATTAGAAATAGCATCATCCTCATTTTCAATAGGTGTGTCTTTAACAAATCCATCTTTATAATCAAATGGTTGGGGCTTTCTTTGGATAATGAGGCGCAAAAAAACGCAGACTATACATATGGCTGCAAGGTCTATATATTTGACTACATCTATTGTTGTTAAAGAAAACCATTCAAATTTATCCGATACAAATCTGTAATAAAACCAAAATGATAATGATACCAAGCACATTACAATCTTGAACTGACTAATACCTTTATCAATTGCAAGAAAAATATTAGCAAAAAAGTATAGTGAAACAGAGTAAAATAATATATCGCAAACGATGTTACTCTTAAAGTGGCAAAAGAAATTATCTACTAATGTTTTAGATATACAATCTTCCCAAAACGAAGCAAATGCTATATACAACAATAGAAGCAGGATTATTGCACGATACTTCTTGATAAACGAGGACATTTTGCCCCAGCATAGTTGTATATTTTTGTATTTCACTTTATTACGAATTAATTCAACCTTATCACAACAACTTCCATTCGGTTTTATTCATTTCTATAACAGAATTACCAAGTCATTTATGGATAATTAAAAATACTGTTTTTGTATACAATAATGTAATTCTGCCATTTTCTGTGCATAACTTCTTAAACGATGACCATTATTTATCTTGTTTCGCATTCATTTCAAATAACATATTAAGCATTTTCCCAATTTGTGAGTAAGTATAATCTCTCGCCGAATCAGAACGAGATTTGCAGGATTTTTCGGAATTTGTGATTGCATTTTCCAATGTTCCGCCGTGTTTTATGAAATGCGAGTGCAGCGGATGTTTGGCAAAGAATTTCAACTCTTTTAAATAACCACACTCTTTGTGCAAGTCTCTAACAACATCGTCGGAACAGTTGTATTTCTTTGTGGTGTATTTAAAGTAGTAATAGAAAAACAGTTCTGTGCAACGTTCTGTCTCAAAAAAGATTACTTCGCAATTGATTCCTTTTTTAACATCAATTATAGGTTCGCTGAATTTGCTTTTAAGTTTATCATATTTAGTTTTTTCCGTGCCGTTTTTCTTGTTATCCATATCAATTAGGCAGAAGACTTTTGTGTATCCATCGCTTATGGCACGTTCGATATGCCGTTCCAATTCTGTCAGATTAGTGTGTTTAGGTATTTTGGGCTCAATATTCTGCAAAAACGGGAATTCGTCTTTCAACGAGTTAATGTAGAAATACTCTGTTGGCCCTTCGCCCAATATCAATATGGCATCTTTCAGTTTCCCCATAATAAACTGTCAATCAAGATTAATGAAAGGTGAGCCCAATTCAGGTTTCGCGCCCAATCTTCCAATTTTGTAGGAATTGTAGAGCGAAAGATTCTTATGTAATCCGTAGGAATCGGCCCGTGAGTAAACAGAAGAGGCCGTTTTGTGGCCTTTCTCGACAAACCATACCAAATCGCGGTGCTCGTTCAACAAATCTTCGGCAAGCAGGGCGGTTTCCTGGCTTGTGAAAACCAACTGCGATTTATCGGAATTGAACAGGAAAACATTCAGGAAATAAAGCACCAAGTCATAATGCATATCCTCGTCCAATTCATCTAAAAGATAAATGTAATTGCCTGTTATCAAATCGTATAGATAATGCAACGATTTGATATATTGCATTGTACCCATTGATTGAAGCTGCCTTGGAATCTCGAAATCGCCGTCTTCAGAATTGTTTGTGAACACAATATCCTCATAAGCATCATTCAAAAAATTATTTTTCACAGATTCTGGCATTGTCGCATCGTCAAGAATCATTTTTCTCATTTTCTGTGAGATTATCCTTGGAACTGTAATTGGGCGAAAATCAGATATATTCAAATCGGCTTTCTTCAGCATAGTTTGATAAAATTTCTTCCGTTTCTCGTCATTAAACACTTCTTTCAGTTCTTCGACAGGATTTTTCACATTGTCAGCGTTAATCTCGTGGATATGCTCCTCAATCCAGCGGAATAAAGTTGCTATTGGCTGAATATCCTCTTTGAGCGATACTTTCCGATAGGCCGACAGCACAGAATGATTATTCAAAGTGTTTTCTTTCAGTGTTTTTTGTGTTTCAACTTTCAAATCAAGACTTTGACCAAACTTAATTTCCGCCTGAATCCCTTCGCCTTTGAATGTTCTTTCGTAAAACAATGATTTTGAGCCGTTGGGATAGTAATAAAGAGTTTCCTTAACGATATAATCTGTAAAATATTCAACATCATAATCGTAACGAATCGATTCCGCATAAAAGGTGATATGCATTTTAGTCGATTTGTCTTTTGTCAACTCGAAAGGCCGTGCCGTTGTAACTTTCTCGCTTATATCCGTTTGTGAGTTGTACAAAATGTTGAATATGTTTTGAATAGCGAAAAGCATATTGGATTTTCCCGATGCGTTGGCTCCATAAAGTATGCCTATTTTATTAAGGTACACGCCTGGAGTAATTTCAACGTTCAGAAAATCAGAAGCAGACTTTGAAACAAAACTTATGCTTTGTCTGTCGCGAATCGACAAGTAGTTCTCCACCCAAAAATCTCTTATCATAACCCAAATACTGTAATATTTTTATCAAATCCGTAATTTTACTACAAAAATGAACTAAATTTTATAGAAAAACAAATGTTGAAACGTTTTTTGTATTGCATGGTTCGCTATTCAGTAGACAGAATATTCAAATCCTTTAGACTTTCAGAAATAAGGACTACAAACCGATGACCTATTAGCCTTCCCTATAACATTTTTTCTCCACGCAACCTTTTGCCCACATAACGCATCTTTTATTTGTTGATTTATTTTTAACTTGCGCTTTTGAACCTCATAAAAATACGGATATGAGAACAAAGAAACATATTGGGCTGATTATGGCAGCGGCTGCTGTCATAGGTATTGCTGCAAATGCCAACGCTCAGAGCTACGAAGAATGGGCGGCCAAGGAAGAAGCTGAAAAACAAGCTTTTATCGAGAATGAGAAGAAAAGTTTTGAGCAGTTTGTCAAAGAGCGCGATGAGGAAATCCGCAAAATGGACGAGGAGTTCAAAGAGTTTCTGAAACAGGAATGGAAAAACTACGACTCGAAGGAAGTGGATTATAAACCCGACGCTCCAAAACCAGCGGAAATACCTGTATATAAGGAGGAACCAAAGCAAACACAGGCTTTGCAGATTGAGGTGCAGGAAAAAGTGGAGAGCTTTGCCGAGGCTCCGAAACTGCCGGTAATGTCGAAATCGGACGCCGACGGATTCAAAGCCTCAACAGCCAAATTCAATTTCTACGGCAACAATGTGAGTGTCAGATACGACAACGCCGCTGCAGTGCGCATCGGGAGCATCAACGAGCAAAGCATAAGCGATGCGTGGGACAAACTGAGCAAAACCAATTACAGCTGCACGCTGAACGACCTGCTCCAGTGGCACAGCCAACTCAACATGAACGATTGGGGATTGTATCTGCTTATAAAACAAGCTGCTGCCAGCATTACCGATAACCAGAACAGCCGCGTACTGCTCACTTGGTTTATGCTGACAAAAGCCAACTACAAAGCCCGTCTGGCCTACAAGGGCAACAACCTATATCTGCTTCTGGCAGCCGCCAACAACATCTACGGCATGCCTTTCTTCACTTTCGAAAACCAACGTTACTATATGCTCGACGGCAAATCGAGCAGCGTTTACACCTACAGCCAGGATTTCCCTGAGGCGCGCTCCATTGTCGACTTGAACATCTACAAGCCGCTCAACGGCAACGAGCAGCTCAAGAAACGCAATCTCGACTTTGAGTACGACGGCCAGAAATACCAGTTCGGCATCAAATACGACCAGAACACAATCAACTTCTACAACGACTATCCGCAGGCCGACATCAAAATATATTTCGACGCCACAGTAAGCCGCTCCACCAAAGAATCGCTGGTGGAGTCGCTAGTGCCGGTCATCAGCGGTATGGACGCTGTCGATGCTACGGAGTTCCTGCTCAAGTTTGTGCAGTCGTTCGCGTATAAGACTGATGACCAGCAGTTTGGCCATGAGAAGTTCTTCTTCCCCGACGAGATGTTCTATTATCCTTATTCTGACTGTGAAGACCGTGCCGTATTGTTTGCCTATCTGGTGAAACAGCTTGTAGGACTGGATGTTATCGGCCTCAACTACCCTGGACACATGGCCGCAGCCGTATGCTTCAACAGCGATGTGCCAGGCTGCTATTTGGAACACAACGGCCGCCGCTTCGTTGTTTGCGACCCGACATATATTGGTGCTTCGATAGGACAGGCAATGCCGCAGTATAAGAAAGTGGCGGCAAAGATTGTCGAGAACGCCTCGCAGCCCAATCTAGCCTCACGCGCTGTCAAGCTTTGGAAGATTGCCAACAAATATGGGCTTCATCAGGGCGACAACAAGCACAACATCGTCTTCGACGGCAAGGGCGACGCCTATATGTGCGGCTATTTCAACGGCAATGTCGAATTTATGGGCCGCCAGCTGAGCGCCGAAGGAACCGATGTTTTTGTTACGAAGATTACCGCTGACAACGAGGTCGATTTCCTCTACCGCATTGGCAGCAAATCGGACGATGTGGCCTACAACATTGTGCTCGGTGATGACGACAGCTTCTATTTTTCGGGGTCGTTCAACGGTGAGATGACTATCGGCAGTCAGAAACTGAAAACCGATAAGAGCGATTTCTTTATCGCCAAATGCTCACGCGACGGACAAATGGAGTGGATAAACCAGGCTAACATCGGACACCTCGACAGCATCAACAACACCTTCGCCGCCCAGTTCGACAACAAGGGCAACCGCCTGTGGACCCGCACCTACGCCGAATCGGAGGATATGTCGGACTATGGCATTCACATCGACAAAGACGGCAATCCGTTCCTTACCGGCTCAATGCTGGCCGCCGTGGGACTGTCGAGCAAATCGTACGAGTCAATTGCAAACGCAAAGAAAAGCACGTTTGCTGTTAGCGGCATAAGTTCTGACGAAAGTATCGCTCCTGAGATAGCCGGACTGATAGCGGCTGTCGAGCGGCTGAATATGACGCAAGGCTCGATGCCGGGCAACGAGGTGCAGAACACCATAAGCGGAATAGACCCCGAGGCAAGCGACCGCGCGGCAGGTGTCTACGAAGCGTTGGCTAATGTCGAGTTTATACGCAACGGACAGGGCATTGTAACTGTGCGGACTATGGACGGCAATCCTATCGATTTCAGTACCATAAAGTTAGCTAATAATTCGAAGTTCAAAATGTCGATTTACAATACCGGAAACGTGCAAATCGATTTTCTGTCGGGCTCGCAATACGGCGGAAAACACTTCTGGTATGGCTTGAATTGCATAAAGTTGCACAAAACATCGGGCAACATGACCTTCGACTATGACATTAATCACACTTGTAAGACAATCAATGTCAACGAGTTGGCTTCAGATAATTTGAATTGAGTTGGATTTGGATTCGTCAACAACCCGTCCAATCACAGCCCCGGAATCTCAGCCACTGTGAAAGTGCTGCCGCCTATGAAGATAAAATCGTCAGGGGCGGCATTTTTTTTGGCAGCATCAATTGCCTCCGCCACAGTTGGATAGCACTGCCCGTGCAGACCGAAGACAGCAGCTTTTTCAGCGAGCAATTCGGCTTTAAGAGCGCGCGGCACTTGGGCATTGGTGAAATAATAGGTGGCATCGGGCGGCAACTGGCTGAGCACTTTTGCGTGGTCCTTGTCGCTTACCATACCTATAACAATATGTAATCGGTTGTATTTCTGTAATTTCAATTGCTCGACAACTTGACGAATGCCGTCGTCGTTATGACCGGTATCACAGTAGGTTGGCGGGCAATCCGACAGCCGCTGCCAACGGCCTTTCAATCCGGTGGTGGCTATAGTTGAAGCCGCTCCGGCAATAATGTCATCCTTGCTGACAGTAAGTTTACGGCACAAAACATCGAAAGCCGCCAAAACCGTTAAAATGTTCTTCCGCTGATAGCAGCCCATAAGGTCGAGCTGAAGATTGTCGTACTCGGGTTGGCCGTTATGGCTGACAACAAGGTTGAGCCTGTCGGCTGACAGCGTGGCGCTCTCCACCCGGCGGATTTGGTCGGCAAAAACTATTGGCGAATGTTCGGCAGCGGCCTTGTCCACAAAAACGGGCGCCGTTTCAGCATCAGTCTGCCCTACCACTACTGGTACGCTGGGCTTTATTATTCCGGCCTTCTCGCCTGCAATGGCTGCCAACGTGTCGCCCAACATTGCGGTATGGTCGAAACTGATGTTGGTAATTATTGATACTAATGGAGTTATAATGTTGGTGGAATCGAGCCGGCCACCCAAACCCACCTCAACCACCGCCACATCGACGGCGTTACGGGCAAACCAATCGAAGGCCATTAATGTGGCCATTTCGAAAAACGAGGGCGATATCTCGCTGATTTTCTGCTGATGACGCTCAACAAAACCTACTACCTCGCTTTCAGGAATCATCTCGCCATTGATGCGGATGCGCTCGCGAAAATCTTTCAGATGCGGCGATGTGTAAAGTCCCACCTTGTATCCGGCTTTTTGCAGAATTGCAGCCGTAATGTGCGACACCGAGCCCTTGCCGTTGGTTCCCGCCACATGCACGGTCCTGAATTTCAGGTGCGGATGTCCGAAATAACTGTCAAGCGCCAGAGTGTTCGCCAAGCCCGGCTTATAGGCATCCGTGCCAATATTCTGATAAAGTGGCAGTTGCGTAAACAAAAAATCGAGAGTTTGTTGGTAGGTCATTTTGAAAACGAAAAGGGAAACGTAAACTCCTACATCCTAACTTGCATCAAACCGCCGGTGTCAGGAAAAAGAATTTGATACCAAGGGCAACTGACAAAACTATTATCACTATTCCGCTTATGCGATTAAGCCAGAGTATGCCTCGCAGACGGAAATGCTTACGGAAGATATCAACCAGGTAAGTTAATGTGAACCACCAAATTACAGCTCCAGTGAATACTCCCCACACAAGCGACAGGCCGTTGTAGAATGTGGCTTCTTCCGACATCAAGCCAAGCATTGAGAACGCCGCACCAAAAAAAACTATTGTAAGAGGGTTTGATACTGTAAGGAAAAAGACTGACACATAATCAGATATGGCATTTGTTCGCTTTGCGCCCGTTCGGTAATAGCGGTATTGGCTGATAGGGTTTTTCAACAACATCCGGAACCCCAAGAAAAGCAGAATGGCAATGCCGACTATCTGAAAAACAAGCCGGTTCTGATTCATGAAATTGGTGATATAAGTTACGCCGAAAGCGGCCAAAACCGCGTAAGATGTGTCGGCGGTGGCAGCGCCAAGGCCTGAGAAGAACCCCATAAACCGGCCTTTGTTTATGGTTTTTTGAACGCACAACACGCCGATAGGCCCCATGGGAGCCGATACCAGCAGTCCAACCAACAATCCTTTCAGAAATATTTCGATGTTGTACATTACCCTCTTTTGACGCAGTGGCAAAAGTAGCATTCTTTTCTTTGCGAGCCTACCTTGCCCTGTTTTTTAATTGCTATTCCTCCAAATTGTCTGCCGGCGATTGTTTTTTCGCTGCCCGATAATCGCGCCATTGGTGCCATTTGGTTGAGAAAAGTTCGCCCACACCGTAGTTTTTCTCAAGCTCGAAGCGGTAGGCCAAAGTAGCCTGCGCCACGGCGTTCACATTGTTGATACTGACACCATCGTTGCCCATTGGTGATTCAATAGCCAGAAGGCTGCCACCTACATTGAAAAACCAATGTTTGCTGTTTAATCCGAAGCTCACATCGCCTTGAAAATAAAGGTTTAAAGCATCGTGCCGACGGTCGGGCGCGTCGGTGAGTTGCAGCAGGCATTTGTTGTAGGCCAGGCCCATCTGCATATCAAGGTTGAAGTAGATTTTTGCCGGCGTTACAAACGTGCGTGCATAGCCGCCACCCGCGCCAATTAGGGTGTTGCTCACGGTTTTAATTTGCTCTCGGTAGCCGAACAGCGACTCGTTAACGGCACGCGGAACAAGCGACGAATCACCGCTAACCATATTCATATTGAGCAAGATGCCTACAACGGCCGAGCCGGCTGTCCGCAGCTGCAGCTCGCCATGCGATGTAAGTGCCTTGCGCGAGTATTTTGTGTAGTTAAAATAGTAGTCAGCAGAAACGCGCAGCGATGCCGTAGTGATGTCGGGGCGGTCGTGGCGGGTGCCGACGGGCCAGTTTTGCAGAATGCTCTCGGCGTTTTCCAAATAGTAGCCTTCGTAGATGCTTCCTGACAACTTCAGTGTCACTGCCGGCAGCAGAATTTGTGTCGAAAGGTTGGTCTTTTTGCCCGAACGGTGGCGGTCGAACAGACCGGTACTGAAGCCAAGATTCAACGACAGCCACTTATAGGCAAAACCCGCGCTCACCGACGACGACGAGTCGGAACAGCTGTATTGCAGCGACGAGAGGTTTTTCAGGTCATCGATGCTGAAGGCTGAGTTTTTTTGGAACAGCGATGCGTTGACGCTGAACATCCGGCTCAAATCTTGAATGTAGGCCGTGTCGCGCTCGGCGGCAAAGACGCTGATGTACGTCTCTTTCAGCCACTGCGCTTCAACCTGACCGAAGGCCGTTGTCAGCAGAAGAAACAATATTGCTAAACGCTTGCGCATTGGGTTAGAGAACCTTGTGTTTTGGCACAGTTGCCACAAAATCTTTAAGATAGAAAGGCTCGAAGTAAGCCACATTCTTGAATTTGGCGGCAGCATAAGCCTCCTCAGCCAACCCCGCCATATTACGCGCCAACGGGTAAACGTCCTCAACAAACAACGCATTTGGCGAATCAATCACCTGACGGCACTTGTCGGAGCCATCGCCATAAAAGGCTATCTTTTGGGTTTTCAATAATTCATTAAAACTATCAGACTCAACTACCAAAGCCTGCGTATCGCTTATCCTTTGTAATTGGGTATCGAACATGGCTGTATAAACCTCCATTCGCCGCGCATCAATCATTGAGCAGTAGATGTCAGGTTTCTCGGTCAGTTTCTGGTCGGCCATTATCGCCATCGCCTTAAGTGTGTCGATAGCCAACAGTTTGCAACCCAGCGCGTAGCATATACCCTTGGCTGTCGAAACGCCAATGCGTAGTCCTGTGTATGAACCCGGTCCCTGACTGACGGCCACTGCGTCGAGTTTCTCTGGTTCAATACTGTTTTCTTTCAACAGCTGCTCGGCAAAAACCGTGAGCTGCGTGGCATGCGACTTGTTTTCGAAGCTTACTTTGTCAGCTATCAGCTTGCCGTCTTGCGCTATGGCAACCGAACAAACCGATGTTGAGGTCTCTAACGATAGAATAAGTGCCATATCGATAATTTTAGGCTGCGAATATAGAGAAAATAGAAAAATGAAACGGCCGCTGGTTGGGGGCCGGCAGCCGTTTCTTGAAAGTGATTGCGGATTGGGAGTCCGCGGTAGCAACTATTAAAAAAACCTCATTATGAAAAGAAATCTTTGTGTATCATTTATGATGACGCAACAAAAATATGCCAAGCATTAATGCGGCATAGTTAAGGGCAGGTTAAAAACAGTTAACGAAGTGTTAATTGGAATATGTGCTACACGCGTTCCATATCATTTATAAGCATGCCCGATTTATGTTTGCTTTGATTGCCGCTTATTAATATAATTGCACATAAAATTTAACAAAATGAAAATTAGACACTATGTATTAGGCGCTGCCGCAATGTTTTTTACGGCAGTCGCCAACGCTCAGGAACCGGCCGTTGCTGTCGATTCCAACTTCTACATTTTCCTTGCATTCGGACAGTCGAACATGGAAGGACAAGGAACAATATCAGCTGCCGACAAGAATGTCAGCGACAAATTTCAAGTGTTAAACACAACCGAATGTAACGGCGGTTTATTCAAATGGCGCAAGGCTGTTCCTCCTTTGGCTCATTGCCAAGGAGCCGCTTTAGGGCCTGTTGATTATTTCGGACGATTGCTTATCGACTCCATTGCACCGCACAACCCCAATATCCGTATCGGTATTGTTGACGTTGCAATTGCAGGATGCTCAATCGAACTTTTCGATACTGCCGGTAATAAGGATGTTACCTATGCTTCGAAACAGCAGAGTTGGATGACAAGCCGAATTAATGCCTACGGCGGACGCCCCTATTTACGTTTGCTTAATGCTGCGCGCGAAGCTCAAAAATACGGCGTTATCAAGGGAATTCTTCTGCATCAAGGTGAGACGAACAATGGCGACCAGAAATGGCCATCAAATGTTAAAACCGTGTACGACCGCCTTATCAGCCAACTGAATCTGAAAGCCGAAGAAGTTCCATTGCTTGTTGGCGAAGTGGTTACCACTGCAGTTGGTGGCGCATGCGGGGCGCACAATGCAGTTATTGCCAAAGTTCCAAATGTAATTCCAAACTCTTATGTGGTATCAGCTGCCAATTTAGCGATGAGTACTGCCGATGGTCAGAATGTGCATTTCACGGCCAATGCATATCGTGCATTCGGACAACGCTACGCAAAACAAATGCTACGTACTATGGGCTATGTGATTAACGAACTACCGGACACTGTTATCGAGAAGGACGTAAAGGCTTGCGATAAATACAATTTTGGTGGAAAGTCATACACCAAGAGCCAACAACTGAAAAAGTCTGATGTGCTTGAAAATGACCAAAACCAAATCACAATTATCAATCTTACTGTCAACAAGAGTTCCAAAACCACACTCGATCCGGTAACAGCCGAAACAGAATATACTTGGCCTGTTGATGGTAAGACATACACTGAAAGCCAGACTCTGAAGTATAAGGGTAAGACAGTTAATGGTTGTGATAGTACCATTACTTGCAAGTTGACCATTACAGCAGCAACCGAGATCGATGAAAATGCTGTCGGTGAGCACGTCGCCATTTATCCAAATCCGGCAACCGATGTTCTCAACATCAGCGTTCCGGCTTGCGCTGCAGGTCTTGGTCGCATAGCCATTTACACCGCAGCTGGCGTTGAGGTGGTTTCAACAGATTTTGTTTCGGAGCTTGAATCGTTCGAAATTTCCAATTGGAGCAATGGCGTTTATATGGTTTGGGTTACCGATGCTGAGGGTAATGTCTGGACTGGCAAGTTCGTGAAAACAAGCAAATAAATCACAATCAGATTCATAAAAAGGCTGTCCTTCGTGATGGCCTTTTTTGTTTAAATAATCAATCCATCAATTATTAATTTATCTTTGCCTAAAAGCAAAAACAAACCGAAAATGAATATCAAATCATTAGCAATTATGGCAATAGCAGCAACTGCCGCTGCGTGCAGTACGGGCGAAGATCCAATCATTGGCCGCAGCAATCTCAAAATCGAAAACCAGCGAATGACACCGGAGGCACTATGGGCGCTTGGACGTCTGGCCGACGCGCAAGTCAGTCCTGACGGCACACAGGTGCTATACGGCGTAACCTACTACAGCGTGGAGCAGAACAAGAGCAACCGCGAGATTTTTGTAGTCAATACCGATGGCACCGGCAACCGTCAGATAACCAAATCGGCCAAAAGCGAGTACGGTGCAAAATGGGTGAAAGGCGGCAGCCGTGTGGCTTTCCTGTCGTCGGAAGGCGGCTCGATGCAGGTTTGGGAGATGAACCCCGACGGCACCAACCGCACGCAGGTGACCAATCACGAAGGCGGCGTTTCGGACTTCCTTTATTCACCCGATGACTCAAAAGTCCTTTTCATTGCCGATGTCAAATACGGCCAGCGCACCGTTGATGTCTATCCCGACCTTCCGCAATCGTCGGGGCGGATAATCGACGACTTGATGTTCAAGCATTGGGACGAGTGGGTTGAGACCGTTCCGCATCCGTTTATTGTTGATTACGACGGAGTTAATACCGCCAACGAACGAGATATTCTGCAAGGCGAACCTTACGAGTGTCCGATGAAACCATTTGGCGGCGTGGAGCAGATTGCCTTCTCGCCCGACAGCAAGACCATTGCCTACACTTGTCGCAAAAAGACTGGTCTTGAATACACATTGTCAACAAATTCAGACATTTATCTATACGATATTGCCGCCGGAAAAACTGTTCGCAACCTGACCGAAGGAATGATGGGCTACGATATCAATCCTGCCTTCTCGCCCGACGGAACCCAAATCGCCTTCCAGAGTATGGAGCGCGACGGCTGCGAGTCGGACAAGAACCGACTGATGGTGATTGAGTTGGCCAGCGGCCAGCGTACCGATATGACCGACGGTTGGGATCAGAGCGTTGAGCAGTTTGTATGGGACAATCAAGGGCAGAATATCTATCTGATTAGTTGCCAACACGGAACAATACAGATTTACAGCGTCGGTGTTAAATCAAAGATGTTCAAACAGATAACCGTTGGTCAGCACGACTATGAGCAGATTGCAATGGCTGGCGACAAACTGATTGCCGTTCGCCACTCGATGAGCGCGCCCAACGACATTTATCTTGTTGACCCCGAAAGCGGAAATCAGCAGCAGATAACCTTTGAAAACAAGGCTTTGCTTGGTCAGATGGAGTTTGGTAAGGTTGAAGAGCGCTGGATGGAGACCACCGACGGCAAACAGATGCACGTGTGGGTAATCTATCCGCCGAAATTCGACCCAAAAAAGAAATATCCAACGCTTCTCTACTGCGAGGGCGGTCCGCAAAGTCCTGTCAGTCAGTTTTGGAGCTATCGTTGGAACTTCCAGATAATGGCCGCCAACGACTACATTATTGTAGCACCCAACCGCCGTGGTTTGTATGGCTTTGGCAGCGAGTGGCTTGAGCAGATTAGCGGCGACTATGGTGGACAGTGTATGAAGGATTATTTCACAGCCATCGACACCTACAGCAAGGAGCCGTGGGTTGACACCGATCATTTGGGTTGCGTAGGTGCAAGTTTCGGAGGCTACTCGGTTTACTGGATTGCCGGCCACCACGAGAAGCGCTTCAAGGCTTTCATCGCCCACGATGGTATGTTCAACTTTGAGCAGCAATATCTTGAGACTGAGGAGATGTGGTTCGAGAATCACGACATTGGCGGCCCGTTCTGGGATAAGGATAACGAAGTGGCTCAACGCTCGTATGCCAACTCACCGCATTTGTTTGTCGATAAATGGGATACACCCATTCTC
>JAFZWI010000108.1 GCA_017617355.1 Salinivirgaceae bacterium
CAGGCAAATGCCGATAAAACGGCCACTTTGAAACTGATTGTCAAGGACAGCAAGGGCGCAATCGTCGCGCAAAGCGATAAAGAACTGAAAATGAAGGCCGGCGAGCGCCTGACCGCCAATATCGCGACAGCGGAAATTGCCAACCCGATGCTTTGGTCGGTTGACACGCCGACGCTTTATACGGCTGAATGTCAGATTGTTGACGGCGGCGAGGTGATTGATTCGCAATCGTCGGTTTTGGGATTCCGCTGGATTGAGTGGACCGCCGACAAAGGCTTTTTCCTGAACGGCCAACACCTTTATTTACAGGGTGCTAACGTGCACCAAGACCACGCTGGCTGGGGCGACGCCATTACCGAAGAGGCCGTCCGCCGCGACGTGCGGATGATTAAAGAGGCTGGTTTCAATATGATTCGCGGGTCGCACTATCCGCACTCGCCCGCTTTTGCCGACGAATGCTCACGGCAGGGAATTCTGTTCTGGTCGGAAGCGCCGTTCTGGGGAACTGGTGGAAATCAGCAAGATGGCTACTGGTACGCAAGTGCCTATCCTGTGAACGATGCCGACACGGCGGCCTTTGAGCGCAGCATTTTGCAGCAACTTTCAGAGATGATTATCATTAACCGCAACCAACCGTCGGTGTTTGCGTGGTCGATGTGCAACGAGGTGTTTTTCACTCAACGACAGACAATTGAAAGCACCAAGAGACTTCTGAAAAAGATGGTTGACCGCAGCCACGAACTCGACCCGACGCGCTATGCGGCCATTGGCGGTGCGCAACGTCCGCTGGGCAACGACCGCTTCGACCTGATTGGCGACGCTGTGGGCTACAACGGCGATGGCGCAACCATTCCTGCGTTTATCCGCCCTGGCGTGCCGTCGCTGGTTTCGGAATATAGTAGCACAACTTCCACTCGCCCTGGCGTTTACGACGCTGGCTGGGCCGATTTGTTGGTAAACGACGGCTACAAAGGCCTTGAGTGGCGCGGCGGGCACTGCCTGTGGTGCGGCTTCGACCACGGCAGCATTTTCGGCAAGACGATGGGCAAAATGGGCTGTATCGACTATTTCCGCATTCCGAAACGCTCGTGGTACTGGTACCGCAACTATTTCCGCGGCATTGAGCCACCGCAGTGGCCCGAAGAAGGCATTGCCGCTGCACTGAAAATCGAATCAACAAAAACCGATGGAATCAAAACCGACGGAACTGATGATATCAGACTTAATATCAAGGTTTTGAATGCCAATGGCCGACAGATTTCGAACGCACCCGATGTTGAATTGCGGATTGTTTCGGGGCCTGGCGAGTTCCCGACTGGCAAATCGATTAAGTTCAGCCGCAACAGCGAGATTGCCATTATCGATGGCGAATGTGCGATTGAAATGCGCTCGTATTATGCTGGCAAAACCGTAGTAGAGGCTGTTTCTGAAGGACTTACGACGGCCACTATCGAACTGAATTTTGTCGGCGGTGAGCCGTATGTTGAAGGTGTGACGCCCGAAACAACCGACCGCCCTTACATTTCGACACAGAAAGCAAAGAGTGACAGCGACTTGCAGATTCTCGGCACCAACAATCCGACATTTGCAAGCACCAACGACGCGAAACACGCATCGGCACTTGCCGCTGACGGCGACGAATCGACATATTGGTCGCCGCTTGCCACCGACATAGCCCCGCGCCTTGTTCTTGACACCGAACGCGGAATCACTCTCAAGAAATTTGAAGCCGCGTTGGGTGCTGATATAAAAGATGTTACGGTCTTGATTTCGAACGATGGCGGCTATTATGTTCCGCTTGCACACTACGACATTGCACCGCAGAAAATCGCGCTCGAATTGAGCGATATGACAATGCGTTACGTCAAATTCGAGTTCGGCAAAAACCAAAATGTGAAGGTGTACGAAATAAAGGTGTACGGTTGGTTGGAAGATTGAAAAACATATATTTACAAAACAAAACACACTCGATATGAAGAAACAGATTGCTTTTGCGCTATTGGTCGGCACGGTGGTTTGCTCGTGTGGCAACAAGGCTGACAATGAAGAACTTAAACTCTGGTACTCGCAACCTGCAAAGGCGTGGACCGAGGCTCTGCCTGTCGGGAACTCGCATCAGGGCGGAATGGTTTTCGGTGGCACGGGCCACGAGGAAATCCAACTCAACGACGAGACTTTCTGGGCTGGCGGACCGCACACCAACATCCCCGAAAAGGCCAATGCGGCTCTGCCCAAGGTCAGGAAACTGATTTTCGATGGCAAGTTTGCTGAAGCACAAGATGTTGTGAACCAAAATTTCTTTACGGGGCAGAACGGAATGGGCTACCTGACGCTTGGCAGTTTGTTTATCGATATGCCCGATATTCAGGATGTTAGCAACTACTATCGCGACCTGAACATCAGCAATGCCACGGCAACTACTCGGTTCTCGGCAAACGAGACCACATACACCCGCAAGGTGTTTGCGTCGTTGACTGATAATGTGATAGTTGTACGCATTGAATCTGACAGGAAATGCGGTCTGGATTTCGACATCAGTCACAACTGCCCGCTGCCGAATATAATCGAAGTGAATAAGACAATCATTCCAGGTAAGAGTGCCGAAGATGTTAGCATGACTGTCAAGATTGAGGGAAAATCGCAAGAGGGAGTTGATGCTAAACTTGCAGCGTATCTGATGGTTACAATAAAAAGCGATGGAGCGAATCAGGTTGGAAAAAGCACACTTCAGGTGCGCGGTGCGACAACGGCAACCATTTACATTTCATCGGCCACAAATTTTGTGAACTATAACGATGTGAGTGGAAACGCTAAGAAATTGGCAGAAAACGCTTTGAAATCAGCTGTTGAAAAAGATTATAAGAGTTTGTTGAACAGTCATATATCGGCATACAAAGAGCAATTCGACCGCGTAAAACTCGAACTGCCAAAATCGGACAGTTCGGCCATTGAGACCGACCGCAGACTGGCGGCTTTCAACAGCGGCAACGACCAAGCAATGGTGGCGTTGATGTTCCAATACGGGCGCTATCTGCTCATCTCGTCATCGCAGCCTGGCGGACAGGCGGCTAATCTGCAAGGCATTTGGAACAATATGGTTGACGCGCCGTGGGATAGCAAATACACTATCAATATCAACGCAGAAATGAACTATTGGCCTGCAGAGGTAACGAACTTGAGCGAGTGCCACCAACCGCTGTTCTCACTCATCGCCGACCTTGCGCAGACTGGCCGCGCCACAGCTCAGCAGATGTATAACGCCGACGGCTGGGTGGCTCACCACAACACCGACATCTGGCGCGTTACGGGCCCGATTGACGGCGCCTACTGGGGAATGTGGCCCAACGGCGGTGGCTGGCTGTCGACTCACATTTGGCAGCATTATCTGTTCACTGGCGACAAGAAATTCCTTGCCGACAACTATAACATATTGAAAGAGTGCGCGAAATTCTATATGACGGCGATGGTTGAGCACCCCGTTTCGGGCTATCTGGTGACAGCACCGTCAACATCGCCCGAGCACGGATACACCAACGACGGCTCGTCGATGACGGCAGGTTGCACAATGGACAATCAGATTGCCTTCGATGTTCTGAATCAGGTAATTGAGGCCACGAAAGTGCTTGACACAGATGCCGCTTTCCGCGATTCGGCACAGACCGTTCTCGACCGCATCGCACCAATGGCGATTGGCCAGCACAATCAGTTGCAAGAGTGGCTTGTTGACGCCGACGACCCGACCGACCAACACCGCCACGTGTCGCACCTGTACGGACTTTATCCGTCGAATCAGATTTCGCCGTTCAAGCAACCGCAACTGTTTGAGGCCGCTAAAAACACGCTCACGCAGCGCGGCGATATGGCCACAGGCTGGTCTATCGGCTGGAAAATCAACCTTTGGGCGCGTCTGCTCGACGGCAACCACGCTTATAAGATTATCTGCAATATGCTCAATCTGCTGCCATCGGGCGGAAACCCGTGGATGGCACGCGGCAACGGGCGCACCTACGCCAACCTGTTCGACGCGCACCCGCCTTTCCAAATTGACGGAAACTTCGGCTTCTGCGCTGGCGTTGCCGAAATGCTGCTGCAGAGCCACGACGGCGCCGTTCATCTTCTGCCTTCGCTGCCCGATGTGTGG
>JAFZWI010000109.1 GCA_017617355.1 Salinivirgaceae bacterium
CGCAACATAGAAACCGCCTGATTTTGTGCCGTTTGTCTCACCAGCAATATATTCGGCACGCGCAAAAGCCTTTTGAGCCTTGTAGGCGATACCGCCGCCGTAGCGTTGCAGCGGGTCATATAAATCGTTGGTTTTCACGAAAGTGTGAGTGGAATCGACATACTGCGGATAGGTGCCTTCGCCCCATTGGTAGTAACCCGCAACCGACAACTCTTTTGTCAGATTAACTATCAGTCGGCCAACAACATCCTTGCTTTCGTTGTTGTCGTTGGCATTGAGAGTGTGGCCGTTGAAGATTGCCAACTCGTAGTTCAAGAGCGAGTAGCCGTCCTTCTTGAACGCGCTGCCGAGAAACTCAAGGCCAAGGTCGCGGCCGTTTTGGTTGTAGCCCGACAAATCGGAATTGCTCATCCTTGCAAGTCGCTTAACCACAAGCGAATACTCTACAAATTCAAGTTTTGCAGGGTTGTATTCCGAATTCTCGATTGAGAGCGGCGACTTGTACTGACCAAGCCTCAAACCGAACTCGTCAATCGGGCGGTAGCGGACAAACAAATCGAGAATTTTGGGCGTTCCCGTCAGTTCGAGTTGCAATTTGTAGTCAACCTTGCCCCCATCGCCTTTGTAAAGGTCGCCTTGCAGCACAAGCCTTGCACGGCGCAGAAGGAAGGTCGATTTCGGCTCGTCGGTGTAGGTGTAGCCCGTCTGCAAAAATCCAGACGGCGTTACCAGTTTCTTGAGTTGGTCAATCGTTACGCTCTGCTGCGCGGCATCGGTATTCTGCTGACTTGCAGCGGCATCGGGCTGTTGAGCAAACGCGCCCGCACCCATAAGCAATAATGCTGAAATAATAATGTGTCTTTGTTTCATTTTATTAGTTTTTAGTTTTCGAATTCTTATCAACCTATCAATTTAATAGGTTATTATGCGGTAAACATACAGACTTTTCAATACAACCTATCGAATCGATAGGTAAATTTTCGAAAATTGGGCTTTATAGCGTAGAGTGAGGTGGTTGAAATGCGTAGGGACGACGGGGTGATAAGCGACTCACGAGCCGAAAATCAACGGTCAGCCGCTGTAAATCAAAGTTGCAAGGCGTATTCCTGCTTGATTTCGCCCATTACAAAGGTGCTCTCAACTGACGCTACGTTTTCGATAACGCCCAGTTTGTTGAGCACAAATTCCTGATACTGTTTCATATCGGTGGCACGCACCTTGAGCAGATAATCGTATGAGCCTGACGTGTTGTAACATTCGGTCACTTCGGGCATACGCTGAATCTGCCGCGCAAAAGCGGTGGCAATGGCGTTGTTTATCTGCGCCATTTTCACCTTGCAGTACACTAGCAAGCTTTGGTTGAGTTTGTCGGGGTCGAGAATGGCTACATATTTTTTAATGTACCCCTGCCGCTCAAGCCGTTTCTGCCGCTCGAACACCGGTGTTGGTGTAAGGTGCACGGCGTCGGCAAGTTCCTTGGTGGTGAGTTTCGCGTTCTTTTGCAGCGTTTTGAGAATCTGCAAGTCGATTTCGTCTAATGTGTATGCCATAATTGTTAGAATTTATATTCTTCGTTGGCTGCAAATGTAGACAATTGTTCTCGATTGTGCGAAAATTCTGGAAGATAGTTCTACTGAATTAAAACAACAAAGCCCCCGGTTGCTACCGAAGGCTTTGCTATCTAATGTGTTTAATTACTAAAGCCTTATGCCTGCTCAATTATGCTTTGTGCTGCTGTGGCTGTGATGTCGCGGTTGATTTTACGCATAAGTCCCTGAAGAACAGCGCCCGGACCAACTTCAACAATCTCAGTCAAGCCGTTGGCAATCATATTCTGCATTGTCTGTGTCCAACGAACCGGCGATGTGAGTTGAGCCACAAGGTTTTTCTTTATTTCAGCCGGGTCGGTCACAGGACTTGCTGTAACGTTTTGGTAAACAGGGCAAACAGGTTTCGAGAACGACACTTCGTTGATGGCTTTCTCGAGTTCGGCGCGTGCCGGTTCCATCATTGGTGAGTGGAAACCACCGCTAACAGACAGCTTCAGAGCGCGTTTGGCACCCATTTCGGTGAATTTGGCAATAGCCTTGTCGATACCTTCGTTGGTGCCCGAGATTACCAATTGTCCGGGGCAGTTGTAGTTGGCAGGAACAATTCCGTCGATTTCCGAGCAAACTTGCTCAATAACAGCGTCTTCCATACCAATAATTGCTGCCATTGTCGACGGATTCAGCTCGCAAGCCTTTTGCATTGCCTGCGCACGTTTCGAAACCAAGGTCAAACCATCGTCGAACGACAGAGCGCCGGCAGCCACCAAAGCTGAGAACTCACCAAGCGAGTGACCGGCAACCATGTCCGGCTTGAATTTGTCGCCAAGGGTTTTGGCCATTATCACAGAGTGAAGGAATACAGCGGGCTGCGTAACTTTTGTCTGTTTCAGGTCTTCATCGGTGCCGCTGAACATCAGGCTTGTGATGTCGAAGCCGAGAATTTTGTTTGTGCGGTCGAAAAGTTCTTTGGCCAAAGCCGAATTGTCGTACAGGTTCTTGCCCATACCCACAAATTGTGACCCTTGTCCGGGGAATACAAATGCTTTCATTTTCTTTTAGTTATAAGTTTTTGAGTTCAAAGTTTTAAGTTTGAACTTTAAGTCGATTTTATGCGGTTGAGTTTCTGCTTTCAGACTGTCGACAGTAGAGGCATAATCAACTTATGCCTTTTGTCTTTCGCCTTCATCATTGCTCACCAAGTCCACCCGACAAGCAATTCTTGTGCCAAAAAGCGATTAGTGCAGCGGTTTGCCAAGCAGATTGATGAATTCGGCGCGGGTGGCGTTGCTCTTCATAAACAGACCGGTGAAGGCCGATGTTGTGGTGCACGATTCTTGTTTCTCGACTCCGCGCATCATCATACACATATGTTGAGCCTCGATAACCACCGCTACGCCAAGAGGGTTCAGCGTTTCCTGTATGCAATCCTTTATCTGATTGGTGAGTCGTTCCTGAACTTGCAAGCGGCGCGAGTAGGCATCAACCACGCGCGCTATCTTGCTCAGCCCGATAATGTGTCCGTTTGGAATGTAGGCTACGTGCGCTTTGCCGAAAAATGGAAGCAAGTGGTGCTCACAGAACGAAAAAACCTCAATGTCCTTTACAATGACCATTTGCGAGTATTTCTCCTCGAACATAGCGCTGCGTATAATCTGATGTGGGTCTTGCTGATAGCCCTGTGTAAGAAAGAGCATAGCTTTTGCCACGCGCTCAGGAGTTTTCAGCAGACCGTCACGGGCGGTGTCTTCGCCCAAAACCGACAGTATCTGTTTGTACAAACCGCCAAGTTTCTCTACTTGCTGTGGATTGTACGTATCGTTGCGTTGGTAGCTGAAATCGTCAATTTCCATAGTATTCAACATAATTATTCTCGGTTTCGGCAATTTTAATTTTGTACAGCTCGGCTCCGGCTTTTTTGATTTCGTCGGCAAGCTGGTTCCAAGCCGCAATGGCGATGTTTTCTGAAGTTGTTATCACGCCTTGCAGAAAATCGACATCGGTGTTTAGGTTGTGATGGTCGAGTTTGTCGGTGACAAGCCGGCGCACAATGTCGCCAAGCAGCTTCATATTCATCACCATTCCCGTTTCGGAATTGACCTCGCCTCTCACTGTAACATACATTATATAATTGTGCCCGTGCCAGTTAGGATTCGAGCATTTGCCATAAATTTCAAAATTTCCGCTGTCGCTTAATACAGGATTGAAGAGCCTGTGTGCGCTGCTGAAGCACTCGCGGCGTGTTATGTAAATCATTTTGAAAATATTAGGCTGCGAAGATAGAAAAATATGTTTAAAGGAGATAACGGATTGGTTAGGGAGTTTCCACCACCCATTTGTCGCAAGAAAGCACCGGACGAATGCGGAAATTGCACGGAACGCTATCAATGGCATCAATGTACGCAGACATTTCGTCGCACAACTGTGCGACCTCGCCCATTGTTAACCCTTCGGTTGGACGCGACAATTCGCGATTTTTTGACAGACGGACTATTATCTCCTCAATGGTCATTTCGAATGGAATTTCGGCAGTAGCGGGTTTTGCTGTTTGTTTGTCAGCAGTTTCGGCATCGGTAATGGTGTGGATACGGCTCGTTACCCGATACTCACCCGGCACGCTGTTGACAGCCTCTACATACTGCGGCAGACGGCCAAGCATTCGCTCCATGGTGGCGGAATCGTTAGGAAGACGAACAATTAACTTTCTTCCATACAAAAGTTTGAGTTCCAACGTTCGTTTGTTGAGTTGGTATTCAAAGCCAAGTTCGCGCATTCGGTCTCTGACAAGAATGACAGCAGCTTTGACGGTATCGATTTGATTGGTTTTCAAGTTATTATTCGGTTGTTGATTTATTTGGCTTTCTCTGTTCATTTTTTGAATTTTTAATAGTTATTGTTAATCCAACAAATCACGAAAGTGTTTGCAGAAAAGTTCTAGCCCAGTTTTCACAACAGTCTCATCATCGTTGGATAGTGTGCGAGCAGTTTTCAACAGCTCAAAAGCATCAATCATTTGCTGAATAGTGTTGTTCCATTGGCGCATATCACTGAAACCAGCCGGAACGCAGTGCTTGTCCAACTCCTTGAATGTTTGCAAACGGGGCGCTATCAGTTGCGCCAAAGTGTTGTCGGTATTCCAAACTTCCGCAATCGGGTAATCGTGCTTATGGCTCCAATTGCCATTTATTTCGTTGTCCTTTTTCATACGCGTTTTTTGTGTTTACCATTAAGAAAACGCAAAACGATTGTAATCAATCATTTAAGCCTTTAGTTTGCGCTCGAATTCACCCTATCGGGTCACTGCAGAATTGGCGGCGCTGGCATTTCTTGCACTCGCTGCCGCGCCACACTTTGTCGAACTCTTCAATGGCGGCCTCAACAATTTTTGGGTCGTCTGTTAGAATGCCTGCCTCGAAGTTGCGTCGCCCTGCGGCTTTCATCCCCATTCCAGCCCCCGTCAGATTGGCGCTGCCAATGTAGCACACTGTTTGGTCGATAACGACTATCTTGAAATGCACGCGTGGACACAGCACCCGCTCGAGCCTTGCGGCCAGACGCGGGTAGCGGTCGAAATCAGCACGGAAGTTGGGGCCAGGCTCTTTAGCGTGAATGAGCCGTACCTCGACGCCGCGGCCCAACATTGCCGAAAGAATTCCCAAAAACGGTTTCTGCTCACCGCCTTGCGACACGTACAAATCCTTAATGTCGGCGGTGCCCAGCCAAAGTGTGCGCTTGGCCATTGCGGCCAAGTTGAGCACTTTGGTGTAATGTTCGGTGTCGGTTACAAGTGCGGTCATAGTGCGTTCTCGTAAACGTTGAAATGCCGACGGAAATCGCGCTTGCGGTTCAAGAAATCAACACTCCGTGACATCAGCATTGTGCGGCGGATATCGTGGTTGTGCCAGACTTTGTTGTGCGACGCAAATGCCGTCAGTACGTTGAATTCGTCCCACACGGTCATATTGCTTACGGCCATTGCCAGCCCCTCGGCGTTGGTGGGGCAACCCGCCTGCTCGTATCGCTCCACATTCTCTTTGTAAGGAATCAGTTTCGACACCGTTTCGGGCTCAACACCAGCCTGTTGCAGTATTCGGGCGCCAAGCCCTAACTCGCGCACCGACGCCTGCGTTGCAATAGCCGTCTGCGCGTTTTTGAGCATCACCGCAAGGTTCTGCCTCAAGAAACCGTTGCTATCGCCAAGTAGTAGCCGCATTTTCTGTTCGTCTTCGAGCGAGTCAAGGTGCATTTGGCGGTTCTGTGTCACCTGTGTCATTCCGTTGCGACAGACGAGGCGCTCGTAGTAGTTGCCCATTGCAATCTCGACGGGGGTCCAACTCAACCACACGCCATCGGCAATGAAATCGTCGCCTTTGGCAAACGACATTATCTGCGGGTCGAGCGAGTGCATCCGAATGGAAATTTCGGCGCCATTCCCGAAATCGACGGCATCGGGCTCGTAGCGGTTCTTATCCATAAACATCTCGGCAAAACTGAAGAACGACGCGGGCGGGATAAGGTGCTTCGGCGTTTGGTGAACGCTTGTAACGCTCTTGGTTTCTGCATCGGCCACCAAAACAATCTTCTCGTTGCGCTTGTGCCGCGCCTGCGAGAAGAAATTGCGCAGATTGGCCACTCCGCTGTCACCGTACGAATCCTGCGCCAGTTTGCTCTGTCCAGTTTTCAACCCGACAAAACGGTCCATATCCTCGGCCATTTCGGGCGAGAACTCCACAACGGCGTTACCCACTCGGTAGTGCGTCTCGTCAACGGCCACAATCTCGTTTTTGTCAACCTCACGGTAAATTGTGGGTTGAAGCAGAATCTTGTCTTTAAGAATCTGATAATCTGTGTTATCCATAAGTGTAATATTTAAGTGTTATTAAACAATCGGTCGAATTGTTCGGCAAAATCGCGCAGTTGCGCCGACACATCGCTTTGCAAATGCCGCATATTAATGTCCTGCTCGTAGCGCTCCTCGTCGAACGACACATCGCCTTGAGTGCTAAGGTTATAGTAGAGTTTCACGCCCACATCGCCACGGCGGTGCTTTGAAAAAGTAATGTAGCGGTCGCTGTAGATATTCTTGGGGTTGTCGAGCCGCAGTTCCATCATTGCTGTAATACTGTGTTTCAGGCGGTTAGAACCGACAAACGCTCCGCTTTTGGTAACCTGCTGAATGGTCAGAAACGTGGTGTTCACCCGTCGCGCGTTCATACCCTTATTCTGCTGCTTAATGAGCGCAAGCAGCATACTTTCTGCCTTTTTAGTGGAAATATTCTCCTCCTCCTTGATAATGCCGTGCAATTCGTGGAACGAGTCAATAGCCACAATGTCCCAGCCCCGCCCAATGACCTCCGTCAGGCCGCACCAGTTGTGCGTGTCCTCATCGGCGTTGCTTTCGATAAAAAGAATGTCGATATCAGCGAACTTCGGGTATCTCTGCACATAGACGGCAAGGTCGATTTCATTCATCTCCGCACTCACAAACAATATTTTAAGCCTAGGATTCAACTGTTGGATATTGGCCATCATATCAAGAATGATAGTGGTTTTGCCCACGCCAGGGTCGCCGATAATCATATAGTTTACGCCCTTTGGCAGTCCCGAATACGAGCACAGCAGCCTGTCGAGAACTGTGCCTGTAAGATAGTTCTTGAACAAGTCGGGCGAGAAGCGCAGATTCCGTATCCTGATTGGTTCCATACTGTTTGTCATTTATTCCGCAAAGCGATAGTTGTGGGCGTTTATTCCAGAAAGAAAGTCATTGTTCCTGTTTTATGCCCAATTGAACTATTTCCTCGGAAGTCAATTCTCTGCTTCCAGCAATATGACCTGTAGGTTCAACTTTATATATCGTTTTCCCTTTCAAACAGATAATTGAATCTTCGTTCACTTGAAACACCTTGCCTACGTTCTCAATGGCGATATTGCCTGTAAGTTTTCCTTCTTCATCGAAGAAATGATAACTGTCGGCAGTGATTCCTCCTATGAAGGATTTGCCTTCAATCCAGTTTGTATAGTATTTTTTGTTTGGTACAAACTGTTGCAGATGCACTTTTCTTTTTTTCTCACCTTTTTCATCACAATCAATGTAAATCAGTGGAATATAAATCACTTTACGACCTTGTCCTGCTGACGTTGTTATTCCAATGGAAGAATAACCAACCTTTGTTATGCGATAGATACTCATAATAAATAGTTTAATAGTTTAACATCAATTTATGAATGCAAATAAACGGGCAACCTATGCGAAATTGCGGCAGAGGTTTTGGGAAATTTCGGTTTTTATTGATTTTTCCCCTCTTTAATCAGACGATTGACTACGTATTCGATATCTTCAATCATTAAACCCAAAAACGGGCTGACCGATTCGCCGCACACATCTTTTCGGAAAGCGAAAACGGCATCGGTTTTGACGGCTAATTTCTGAAGATTATCAATGGCTTTGGTGCATATTGCGGCGCCTTCGGAAACCGCTGGCAATGTGGCTAAACCAATCGTAATCGCTCCATTCTTCTTTGCCAAATCAGCCATTGTTGTTGCGGTGTCGATTCCTGATACGCCCCAATCGGCCACCAAACAAGCGCGAGAGTCTTTGCCGCTGAAAAATCGAGAAAAAACATCGAGAATAGTTGGCGCATCACCAGTGTCTATATTGCATTCCACACTTTTAATGCAACCACTGTCATCATTCACTCTGGCAGTCATCAGCAACGTTTTGCGGTATTTCTTTTCGCGCAGATAATCAACCAAATCGGCACCTGCACGCCCAATGCCGAACACTTTGGCGTTAAGTTTTTTGTATTGAGGCTCATTTCTCATACAATGTGTGGTTAACACATCGGCTGCATCACTCATAATGCGGTCGATTCTCGCCAAAGCGTCGAGCACCAGAAATTTGCCATAATACTTCTGCATCGCATCGTTGTTCAGAATGAACATTGCATCACAGTTAGCGGCCAACTCGCGCAGACCGTCCATAGCACGCCTTGCGCATCGTGTTCCATCGAATTCAAAAGGCAACGTGGCAACGCCAACGGTTGAAGCCCCCGCAGCCTTGGCCTCACGGGCGATAACGGGTGCAGCCTCGGTACCAAAAATGCCACCCAAACCAACCACAACAGCCACATCATTGGCATTCACCAACTCGCGAACGTCATCGATACGTTTTTCAACGGCTTCGGCACCGCACTCAATGCCTGGCCAAATCTTGCACTCGTCTAACTTCAAAGCCGCTGACACACCCGACCGTTCGAGCGTCTCGGGCTCCCAATCGCAAACGGCTACAAACTTGTCGGCACGCTCGCCACCCATCTCATTGCGCCAACATTTGGCAACATTTATACCCGCACGGCCAACACCAATAATCCTTACAGTTTTTGGCCGTTCTTTCATCATTTCCGAAAATTCGCTCATAATCTTTATGTTTTAAAGGTTCGACAAATAATTATGAGTGCAAGTTTAAGGCGGTTTACTCCTAAATAATGGGAGCGGCGAGTGGGTTGTAAAAAAATCAGCGCCGTCGAAAAAATCGACGGCGCTGGTTAAAATCCTAAAAAAAATCGCCAATAGTACTGCGAATTTTAGTGGTATTTATTGCTTATTTTGATGCCTTTGCAGCGAATCAGTATTATAGAAATACACAAGTAGACTCAAATATCGTTTTTGAAACGATTCTCATTTTTCGTACCGAAATACACTCAATATTACCTCACAGATAATTCTACCAATTATTACTCATATTTGAGGATTTTATTCACTATATCTCTAATGTCTCTTTCACACTTCATGGCGATGCTCTCAAAATCTCGATTACTACTATGGAAACGATGAAGTTCTGGTTGGGATTTAAGATATAATTGATTACCGTCATTAAATTCCCAATTATTAGCGCGAAGTATGCGTGTTCGTTTCCCTCTGTGACTGTTATCTCCGTTTACCTCTACTTCATAAAGCATACAATGGTTTTCATAGTCAAACCAGCATTTGAGTGTTATATACTCATCTTGTTGCGAAGTGGTGAACTTATTCCCATCAAAGTAAATGTAAAGGAAAAGAGTGTCTGCCCAGTGACATACCTCAAAAGAATCATCCTCCAACCAAGAGCATAAGATACATAATAAAACTTCTTTATAATTGTAATTCCCTATTCTTTGCCCTTTCACCATAACAATACGACCATTATCCTCGCTATAATATTTCCCGTACATGATGTAATTAATCATATCTGGGTACTTTGCAAAATAATAGTTTTCTGGATAAGCAAAATCGTCTAAATCAACACCTTCGGTACTGTCAGGCAAACGATTCCTCTGCTCATAGAGATCACTTATAAAGGGAAGTTGACAGATTTCTTCCTCATTTGGTAGACGGAAATATCCCGAACGAGCATCATATCTAGTTTCACGTCCTTTAGCATGAGCAAATACTGCTGCAAGAAGTTGAATTTTGTTATCTCTGTATTCCTTACTTACCCACTTGCGAATTAAGTTGCTTTCATCAGATATTGCTTGGTAATTATCTGCTGTAGAAGAAAAATAATCACTAGCTATCTTCTCCATATCACGAAGATGTTGTTCACATTCATTGTTTCCCCATTCTTCAATTTTAGTCGAATAGATAATATCTGATTTCAATGAATCAATTTGATGACCATTATCTCTTTTATCAATAAACTGTGCTTGTTTTTCCTTAAAGGACTTATTGCTATATGACGAATTTACCTCTCTTGAAACTAATACCAAATTGCCAAAAGTATTTAGATATGATATTTGAGATTGATTGTATTTCGGCGTTTGAGGATTAATATGCTCTACTGAATTTTTAGAAGAAAGCCTATATTCATTCCAATATGTATACTCCTTTGTGCGTCTATTCTTCCACCAAAGCATATACTCCATCTTATAAAAGAGGTAATGCGCAAACTTGCACCCATCTTCTTGTTCTGCTATGTGACAAAAATAATTACAAAATTCTTCTCCTTTATGATTTCCAAGTCCGTTTGTCATGACATCATATGTGCGCCAAAGCATATCTTGACTGCTTTCATAGGGTAAACATAAGAGAACATTGTCAAGCTGTTGTAAATACTTCAACAAATCGTTTGGATCATTTTCGCTAAACGAATGATATAGAAAAGGACATAGCCATAATTCATAGATGCGTGGCTGGGAGAAATACAGAATACTCTGTAACTGTGTCATCTCGGTAATTCTGTTTCCACTATTTGCACTATCACGATGAACCTTGAGATTCCCTTTCTGATCCATTGAAATACGTAATGTGCGTATGGTCAAAACCTCTTCCGTTTCACCATCTTCTTTTATCCACTTTACAACATTCTTGTCGAATAACACTCTCACCATCCACAACAGTTTAATAAATGTTTGTGCAGATTTGTCTTGTTCCATCTGCTTTACAGCGGGCTCAAATATTTTCAGCAGACTCTTCTCATTGAAAAAATCTATGTCATAGCGTTCATTTTTGCCATATATTTTTAATTTATTCTCTATTAAGAATATTCTGAGGGTATAGAGAAGTAACATTTGGAAGGAAACGATACTTCTGATTTCTCTACCATTAGAATTCAAGTGTGAATTATCCTCATTATTTTTTTTATCCTCTTTTTCTACAGACGAATTTAAAACGACATTAAAAAGAGATTCGGGTTGGTCAATGAGGTCGTCATTTACAGGAGTTTGAATATATTTATCGAAAAAATCATTTCCAAAATCGGCGACGATACCTTCTTCGTTGCCAACAGATTCCTTGTCAAATACAAGTCTATCTTTCCATGATAATGAAGGATCTTCTTGTTGGATGTTATGCTCTACAAATTCATTCATGTCAGCACAAGCATTCCATATTTGACCATATCGGATAAGCAAATCTTCATTTTCGTTTGTTTCTTTTCTGATGAGATTCAGAATGTGAGATTTCAAAATGTCAGTTTGTGATAATTGTTGTCCTCTACCATTTATTAGCTCAAACAATTTATTAAGATCTGTTTCTTCTGGTATTTCTGTTCTTACAAGAATTACCTTCTCCATTATAAATGATGCAAAGCCAGTCAAATATTCTTTGTGTCCTTTTGATTCGCAAAATGCTTTTATGTTACCTATAGCTTCAATCATATTTTCAACATCAGACTCTTGCTTGACTGCATCATCATTACTTTTCTCTTTTCCCACATGACTCATTAGAAATTTAGTGATTTGTGGTCTGATTGCGAACTGAATACGTAGTTCTTGCTCGTTACCACAAAACATCTTCATTTTATTACAAACGTTTTGCTCCATAGAAGAGATAACCATGCAAATGAGCCACAGCGTAGTAAATCTCTGTTGACCATCTATAAGATCCAGTTTATCTCCATTTGAGTAAGTTACTACTCCACCAAGATAATAATTATCTTCTTTTCTGCTATATGCATCAAAGATATCCTCAAGTAATTTATTAACCTGAAGTTCTTTCCAAACATAAAGTCGCTGGTAAATGGGAATATTAAAAAGAATATTCTTGTTTACTATATCACATAAAGTGATACTACTTGATAGATATTGTTTATTTTTCATTTTCAATTATATTTTTAATCCATTCTTTTTTACTACTCACAAAATCATCAGTTTCGGATTCCTTTTGTTTGAAATAGACGTAGTTGGCTTTTATATATTTTTGGATAGGGGAATTGTCTGGATTAACATCGTGCTTGCGTTCTATTTGTATTTTCAGCAAATCTGTAATAATATCATTAGGTTCATAACAGATTTGAATTTTATCAATGATGTTATTCTTTTTGGTGATATTCATCAAGGCTTCCTTTCTGAAGAAATAATTGTCTGTTCTCCATTGACCAATAATATAATCAACACATAATGCGAAATAATAAAGACATTCTGAACCAAACTTATCAAAATAAAATATCATGAGCATTATAAAATAATCGCTCATATATGTTGTGCTCCCAGTCTCAATGTAGAGTTTTTTGTATAGTTCACGCATACGTTTGATTTCAATATCCTTGCAATCCTTTTGAAATAGTTCCGTGGCAATCTGATGATAAGTTTTAATGAAAGTAAAGAAACAGATACCTTTGGTCAATGGTTGGCGAATAGTGAAGGGATACGCTTTTGTCATATTAGTTTTGAGGGATAATTCCTCTTTTGCCCTCATATCGCTGCCAATAAGCAATTCGTAAGAAGCAGGAACTTCATAAACTCTTATGTCGTTTCTGCTCGTATATCTAAGTTTGTCTGCAAATTCATGCATGACATCTTCGTAGGAAGCATCATAGAAGAATGAACTACCTTTCCATGTCCTTAGTCGCCAAAGTGCAGTTTCAATCAAATCATTGAGATATTTTTCAGAAGAATTGCGAAAAATGTTTTCACCAACTTTTTGCGTCTCTTCCCACAAAAGTGCTGAATTTTTCTGTAACTCTTCATCTGAATAAATAGCTCTCAAATGAACCGCCTTTAGTACATCTACGGCAGATGGCTGTACGCCACGATTGTTTTGTGAATCAAAGAAAGTGAATGCATCATCTTCGTTCTCTGTCATAATAACTGTAAAACGAATATGTTGAAATATGCTTTTCAGTCGTAGAGGTTCATAGCGTCCACCATCCTTACAGCCTTTGGTTGCCATGGCTAATATTGTATGAATATTCTTCTTCGATTTATGATTGTTTACCTTAATTTCTATTTTATTTTGGTAACGAATCATAGCCGAGGATTCACCATTGAGGATATAATCAATAATTAGTAAAGTAGTAAGGCGCTGTTGTCCATCAACAATATTTAATTTCCCGTTCTCCACATCTTTGTGAATGATGATTGTCCCCATATAATAATCTATCCCATTTTCATATTGAACGGACTGGAGATACTCTTTCCAATCATTCAATAGTGTTTCAACCTTTTGGGGAGTCCAGACATAAGGACGTTGATACGGAGGGACCACCAAAGTGTATTCGCCTAATTTTTCAAAAATATCCTTGTATGTAGGATTACTCGGTTCAATGTAAGTTTGCATTATTTTTTCCATTTTTATTTCCTCTTTATCCTCGTTCTTCCACCATTCCTACCTTTGCTAATGTTATCTTCCTCTCTATTAGAGCTTTCCCATTCTTTGAAAAGAGTGTCTAATAAATCGTTGTATTTAATCATCGTAATATGTGTTAATTGGTTAATAATGAATCATTTTTTTTCTTAGTTAGCCATATTTTTAATACTGTTTTGGCAAATATACATTTTTCCAAAGTAAAGGCAAAGCGCAAAAGCGCCTTGCCCTAACAACTTACTTTTTCGGCACAAAAGCATAGGTTTTGCCGCTAATTAGTTTTGCTTCGCCACCTAAAAGGCGTGCCGCAGTCATCAACTCACCTTGTGAATTGTACGTTTGAACGTTTCCGTTCGGAAAATTCAACTGATACATAATTATTGGGGTTTAGTTTGCCTCCACTTTACGGCTATCGGCATCTCCGTTTTTCATTGTATTCCAGTCGTTAAGGCTACTGTAAAACATTCCACATATAATTTTCTCTGCTTGGGTGAAGGCCTGAGCGGCATTGGTGTTGCCATCGATAAGGTTGTGAATGTTCAGCACATGCAGTTTCCCAACGTGGGGTGCCAATTCGGAAAGACCGCTGAGCGCCTGATTCATACGCTTTGAGCCCTCGAACGAGAACGGCAAGGTTACCACGGCTATGGTGTGCTTGCCAGCGGCTTTGGCCTCGCGTGCTATCTGGGCGGCGGCATTGGTTCCGCAGACACCGCCCAATCCTGCCGAAATAATTATGGTCTTGGCGTCAGCGTTCAGCAGTTTGCGAATTGGCTCAACGTTAAAGGTCGGGCGGGACGGCTCGTTGGTTGTGTCGTAGACAGATGTCATAAAATCAATGCCTTTGTCGATTATCCGCCAAACTAAATTTGGACGCTCTTTTTCGAGCAACAGACGGTTTTGTACTTCGATTGTTTCCCAATCTTTTTGGTCGGTGTCGCACGCCACTGTGGTAACTCCTGTTAACTCATGTTCTTGCATCAGTGCTGCCATTTTGCAGCCGAAACCGCCAACGCCAACAATCATGACTTGTTGAGATTCTTGCCATTTGGTAAATAATTTCTCTTTCATTTTGTTTGATTTAAACAGTTTAACATAAAAATTATGGATACAAGTATAAAAGACTGCACTCCCAAATAATGGGAGCGAGAATAAAAATGTAGGGCAAACGATTTTTATCGTAGAGCGATAAATGCGGTTATTCCCTACGGCAGAAAATGTAAGGAATTTGGGGGCGGAATTGATATAAGATTTTCTATATCAATTTTTTAATGGGATTTTGTTCAAATTTCTCGCAAAGCGAAATAACACACTCTTTATGCAATCGGGTCGCCACAAAATGGTCTACGCTGACACAGCTTGCATTCGCTGCCGCGCCATACCTTGTCGAACTCCTCAATGGCAGCATCCACGAGTTGCGGGGCATCGGTAAGAACACCGGCTTCGAAGTTACGCCGTCCGGCCGCTTTCATTCCCATTCCGGCACCCGTAAGGTTGGCACTGCCAATGTAGCAAGTCGTCTGGTCGATGACAATGATTTTGAAATGCACTCGCGGACAGAGCGCTCTCTCCAAACTTTTGGCAAGAATCGGATAATGGTCGAAATCATCGCGGAAATTGTCGCCAGGCTCTTTGGCGTGGATGAGCCGCACCTCAACGCCTCTGCCCAACAAATCGGCCAACACACCAACAAAAGGTTTCTCCTGCGAGCCTTGCTTCACATACATATCTTTAATGTCAGCGGTGCCAATCCACAGCGAGCGCCGTGCTTTTGCCGCAAGGGCAATCACGGTGCTGTAATGTTCGGTGTCGGTGATTATTTGGGTGGACATAAGCAATTTTGAATTTAGAAATCAGATTTCAGAATTAACTTTCACAAAATCTCCATTGCTATCGCGGCGCAGGCTTCAGCATCGGCCAGAGCGTGGTGGTGGTTTTCAAGATTATAGCCACAGGCCTCGGCCACGGTGTGCAACTGATGATTTGGCAAGTCCTTTCCAAAATGGCGGCGCGACGCCACGCAGGTACAAAGAAATTGATAGTCGGGATAATCCATCCCGTAAGTTTGAAACACGGCTTGCAGACATCCCCTGTCGAATGCGGCGTTGTGCGCCACAAAAGGTGCCTCGCCTTGCGCCATCTGCGGAAAATACGGCTCAATATGTTGCATTAGTTCGCGCCAGACAGTCGGAAACGTTGGGGCACTGTCGGTATCGTCAGGTCCGAGACCGTGGACATTCTGGCAAAACCACGCGTAATAGTTGGGCTCGGGGCGAATGAGCGAGTAGAACGAATCGACCACACAGCCGTCACGCACCACAACAATGCCAACCGAGCAGACACTCGAGCGACTGCCGTTGGCCGTTTCAAAATCGATTGCTACAAAATCCTTCATCCCAAATGGTTTTCCAGTCCCCAAAACGCTTATTGATTGTTTATCAAGATATTAAAGCCGCCCTATTTGCCAGTCGCGTATATTTCGCTCAGTATATTCGCCTCCTTGCGGAGCTCTTTGCGTAGCCAGGCGGGTTTAAGCACCTCAACTCCAGGCCCAAAGGCGCGCAATTCGCGTTTAAATTCCTCATTTATAATTAGTTCAAACTCGAACTCTGATTCCCATTCGCCCGTCCAAACTTCTTTTTGCGAATGATGCAACGGTAGCGAACGAAGATATTTGCTCTGATCGGAGTCCGCCACAATGGTCACCTTTTCGACTTTGCCCCCAACATTGCTGACACCAACTATATTTTCGAAATATTTATTGGCGTCGAAATCGTCGGGCAAAATGTAGCTATTGTTGGTCTCAACAACGCTGATTATGCGGTCAAGTCCGTATGTACGCAATTGTCCAATATTATTCTTCTTATTGTTAGCTATCACTTTTGCTAGCAGATACCATCGCTGACGGAACATCTTCAAGCCGTATGGTTCCACGGTTGGAGTGGATAGCTCTTCGTGCCAAAAACTTTTTTGTACCATTTTCAGTGAGTGGCGGTTTTGCATGGCCGACAGGATGGTTGTCAAGTGTTGTTGGCTTGATGGCACATCTTCGTACAAAATTTGTTTGTCTAGAGTTCGATTTCCTTTGATTATATTGCTAACAGCAAATGCATTAAGCGTTTGACGGGTAAGTTTGTACAACGAACTATCGTCGTGGTTGGCTATGTAGTAACAGCCATTGTTGCCGCACACAATCTCGATGCCGAATAATTCTTCAGCCGCACGCCGCCAACGGTGAAATTTACTCTCAACAATGTATTTTTCTTCGCCCTCATTAACATCTTTATTGATACCCCACAACTTGTTAATCTCCTCCAGGCTTATGCCGTTTGGATGCTGGTCGATTGTGTCAACCAGCCATGCGTAACAGCGGTATAAATGTCCGGTAGTACTTTTTACCATATCGTTTCAAATTTAAAAACGTACAAAGATAGGGATCTTCACTCTCAAATAATAGGAGCGTAGTGGAAGTGTTTTAAGTTTTTTTGTTTAAAGTGGAAGGAAGTGGCTGATTGGGTTCCCCTAAACCATTCCTTTCAATCCTTCTGAATCAGCACAACAGCGTATGCCGACATTCCTTCTTCGCGTCCCTCGAAGCCGAGTTTTTCGGTTGTGGTGGCCTTTATTGAAATGTCATCGGTACTGATGCCGCATACATCGGCAAGGCACTGCTGCATCTGCGGTATAAAATCTTTGATTTTAGGCCTTTGCAGGCAGATGGTGGAGTCGATGTTGCCGATTCGGTATCCTTTTTCGGTAATCAGTTGAACGGTTTTTTTCAAGATGATTTTGCTGTCGATGTTCTCGTATGCGGCCGACGTGTCGGGGAAGTGATAGCCGATGTCGCGCATATTGGCGGCGCCAAGCAAAGCATCGCAGATGGCGTGGATGAGTGTGTCGCCGTCGGAGTGGCCGAGCGGTCCTTTTGTGTGCGGAATCTCGATGCCGCCTACAACCATTTTGCGGCCCTCGGTCAGTTGGTGGACGTCTAATCCGAATCCTACTCTTATCTTCATATCATTAATATTATAGCACAAAAATAAAAAAAGCGCCCGACAATCGTCGGACGCTTTTCTGTTCTATTTGTAAATAGGTTATACAAGACCTTGGTCAAGCATAGCGTCAGCAACTTTGATGAAGCCGCCAATGTTTGCACCTTTAACATAGTTGATGTGTCCGTCAGCCTCTTTGCCGTATTTGGCGCAAGTCTGGTGGATGCTAATCATAATCTGGTGCAGTTTTGCGTCAACCTCTTCGCGAGTCCATGGCAGACGTTCAGAGTTCTGAGTCATCTCAAGACCTGAAGTTGCAACACCGCCGGCGTTAGAAGCCTTGCCCGGTGAGTAAAGAATCTTAGCGTTCTGGAATACCTCAACGGCCTCAGCTGTAGAAGGCATGTTTGCACCTTCGCAGACA
>JAFZWI010000110.1 GCA_017617355.1 Salinivirgaceae bacterium
ACCAATTGGTCAACCCGCGGCACGTATTTTCCGGCCGACTGCCACATATCGCGGAAGACCAGACTGAATTTTACTTTTTTACTCATATTTTAAATTTTTTCGATTGATTCAACTTTGCCTTTTCCGCCGGTGATGGTGTTCACGGCCGACTCAATGGCGGCTTTGATGTTCGGGGCTACGGCAACCACTGCGGTTGCGGCCTGCGCCTTCGGCTCCTCTTCGGGGAAGAACCGGTTAATCACGCTGATGAGCAGGTTCCCCATACCAATTATTAATAGAAGTGCGCAGAACACTGTCCCGAGCCCTACCACTAATAATGTCCATACTGAAATATCCATATAATGTCTTCGTGTTAATAAAACCCTATTTGTGGTGATTGTTTTAAAATATTCAAAATCAGTATCTTAACCAATCGAATGCGATTAAAAAACAATCGTGCAAAATTACAATTTTTTGCGCATGTTGATTCAAAAAATATGCCATAAATTCGAAATAAGTGAAACGCTGACGGATTTGTCTTTCAAGTGCTTGATATACAAATAAATGTCAATTTATGTGTGAAAATCAGTATCGAAAGCAAAAAAACATTTGAAAATCCGAATCAATGTTCTACTTTTGCCAACTCAAAAATTAAAGTTTTATTTAAAAACATACTACAATGAAAAAGGACATACATCCCAGTGATTATCGCCTGGTAGTGTTCAAAGACATGTCGAACGGACAGATTTTCATCAACAAATCGACTGTCAACACAAAAGATACGATAGAAGTAGACGGGGTTGAGTATCCATTGGTGAAACTCGAAATCTCAAGTGCCTCACATCCATTTTACACCGGTAAGATGAAACTGGTCGACACCGCAGGACGCGTCGACAAGTTCCGCAACCGTTATGCAAAATTCGAAAAGAACAAGAAGTAAGGATTATTTCTATCATACCTGAAAAGCCGTTCATTTTGAGCGGCTTTTTTTGGTAATAAAGCGAAATGGTGAAGCTCTAAATTGATTGCGATGTCTAATTATCGGTTCCATATTCTGGCGTTTTTGATAGTTGTTATTTGGGGGACAACTTTTGTGTCGACCAAAGTGCTGATAAACAATGGACTAACTCCGATAGACATTTTCGTTTGCCGTTTTGCGCTTGCATACGCCTTGGTATGGATTATTTCGCCTAAAAAGTTGTTCGCCAATAGTTTGAAAGACGAACTGCTGCTTGTCGCTTTGGGCATTACGGGGGGGTCGATGTATTTCCTGGCAGAAAATTTTGCCTTGTCGTACACCAACACCTCCAACGTGTCGCTGATAGTGTGCACAACACCTATATTCACTTATATCTTGCTGGCGCTCACATCGAAAGACGAGCGCATGAACCGTTGGCAGATAGGAGGCTCGCTGCTGGCTTTTGCCGGAATGGCGCTTGTTGTGCTAAACGGACACTTTGTGCTGAAACTATCGCCGTTGGGCGACGGACTTGCACTTGCGGCGGCTTGGTCGTGGGCGTTATACTCGCTGATAATGAAGCGTATGGCGAATCGCTATTCAAGTAAATTCATCAATCGCAAAATATTCTTCTACGGGCTTCTGACTATTGTGCCGGTGGCTCTGGTTCATGGTTTCACTCTGACATACGACATGGTTTCGACACCCAAAGTGCTTATGAATCTGATATATCTCGGTGTTGTGGCGTCAATGGTGTGCTACATTTTATGGAATGTGGTGCTGAAAAACATCGGTGTTGTCAATGCGTCTAACTATATCTACCTGAATCCGGTGGTTACGGTCATTACTGCGGCGGCGCTTATAAATGAGAAGATTACAGTGTTTGCCATCATCGGAATGATGATGATTTTGGGCGGATTGCTAATGGCGGAGAAAAAGCGGAACAGGGCTTGACATCTTATTATTTTACGATGAACATAGAAACAATTCGCGAATATTGCCTCAGTTTGCCGCTTGCTACCGAAGATTTTCCTTTTGATGAGAATGTGCTGGTTTTCAGGGTGATGAACAAAATCTTCGCAATGGTTGATTTGTCGGATACCGAATGGTTTGTGCTGAAATGTGAACCGGAGTACGCTATTAGTCTACGCGATGAGCATCCGGAGATAACTGGCGCGTATCACATGAATAAGAAACATTGGAACCAAATTGATATGTATGGCAGTCTGTCCGACGAATTGATTCGCAGCTTGATACGCCACAGTTATGCGCAGGTGGTGAAAAAACTGCCGCAACGTATCAAGAGAGAAAACGAAACTATTTTGACTGTTGAGTGATACTTTCCGTTGCATTCTCGTTGCTATAAAAATCCACAAAAAAAGCCATATTTGCTAACGCCGAACAACGTGCTGTAGCGCACTTTGTCGGTAAACGCAAAGTGTTATGACACAAGAGATTATAGTCGATAACGATATTACCATGCGACCCACTGTTGCGGCCGATGCGTCGTTGATTTTTGACGCGTTCAGCACGCAGGGCAACTATCTACGGCAGTGGCTGCCCATTGCGGCGTGCTTCAATTCGCCAATGGATGTTGAAGACTATCTAGAAATGAGCGAGTTAGAAGACTATACGAATTTCACCATAATATATAAAGGTGCGTTTGCCGGGATTATCTCGCTGTGTCACATCTGTTTATCGTGCCACAGAGCAGAGTTGGGCTATTGGCTCACCAAGCCGCTGCAAGGGCGCGGAATAATGGTGAAATCGCTCAACGCACTCATCCAATACGCCTTCAACTCGATGAATATGAATCGTTTGGAGATTAAATGCGCAGTCGGGAACGAACGGAGTCGAAGAATTCCTATCATGCTGAATTTCAAACTCGAAGGCATCGAGCGCGACGGCGAAGTGTCGGCCGACGGCCACTACAACGACCTTGAAGTGTTCAGTCTTCTGAAACGAGAGTATATCGATATAAATAATTTTCAGTCAATCAATTAATCAAAAATAATATGGAATGTCAGATAAGTAACCTAAATCTTAAGGTCAGAATCAACCAAACGGGCGCAGAGTTGTGCTCGATAGTGTCGCAGGCAAGCGGCCGCGAATTTGTGTGGAACGCCAACCCCGACATTTGGGGCAGCAGCGCACCGGTGCTTTTCCCCATTGTGGGTGGGCTGAAAAACGGCCAGACAAGCCACAACGGCAAGCTCTACAGTATGCCGCGCCACGGAATCGTCCGTCACAATTCGAACATCCACGTTATTGCGCAGGAGCACGACCGCATCACGTTCCGTCTTACTGCCGACGAGCAAACCTTGGAGCATTATCCGTTCCGGTTCACTTTCGACATCAACTATCGAGTTAAAGACAATAGTTTGATTATTACACATACAGTTAAGAACACCGACGATTGCGACATTTACTTTTCGGTGGGTGCGCACCCGGCTTTCAACTGCCCGATTAATGAAGGCGAGAGCTATACCGACTGCTACCTTGAGTTCAGCGAGCGCGAGACTCTCTCTACAAGCCCGCTCACCAAAGACGGTTTGGTTAAAGACGAAAGCATTCCGGTGTTGACTGACAGCAACATACTGCCGCTCACCGAGCATCTGTTCGACAACGATGCACTCATTTTCCGCAACCTTAAATCGCATTGCGTGACGTTGCGCAGCCACAAGTCCGACACAGCCGTGGCTGTTGAGTTCCCTGACTTTAACTACTTGGGAATATGGGCGAAACCGAATGCGCCGTTCGTCTGCATTGAGCCGTGGTTGGGCATTGCCGACAGCGAGAACGGCGACGGTATTCTCGAGCACAAGGAAGCCATCATCAAACTGCCTGTCGGACAGAAGTCTGAAGCGAAATATTCGATAAAAATTATTGAATAGATTAACAATAGAAAAACGGATATTTAATTATCAATCAGCGATAAAATGACAATAAGAGAGGCTCTGAAACAACGCATCTTGATTTTGG
>JAFZWI010000111.1 GCA_017617355.1 Salinivirgaceae bacterium
AAGATTGCATAACTGATTTTTTCGGCTTCAAAATTGACAATGCGCCCGTCGCGCTTGCAGATTTTGATTGACGGCAGATTTAATTTTGCTTCCATTGTGGTAAAAATATAATGTTGTGTTATAGTTGCAGATTATCACAAAGCACTGTGGTTCATTCTTTTAAACCGATATCTCAAGAAGAAGAAAGTGGTTTTGTGAATCACCCTTATAAAGGAATGAAACTGCTGTCAAAAAAAATAGAGCAATCAGAATCCACTTTTAAACAGGAGGGTGTTCATTATGGTTGAGAAGGCGAAAACAGAACAGAAAGCAATCGACTAAAGTCTTATAATTCAAATTGCTGTAAGTTTTGCCAAATAATCATAATGCGGGCCTGCGACCATTTTTTCGCACGAGAGGCCACATCTGAAAGCGTGTTGTTTCAGCGTATCGAAATCGACAAACAGCCATTTGAACGGTTGTGAGCGCAACTGCTTGTATCTCACCTTGAAAAGCATCTCGCCGTAGTAGTCGCCGTTCAGGTCGATAGCGCAGCTGCCGTCATCTTCCATATATAGATAAATTAAATCTGACGAGTCGAGAAGAATCTGTCCACCGCTGGCTAACAACGACTTACATTTGTTTAGGAACAATGGCAATCGGTTAATAGTGCCACACATTCCTGCGCCATTCATCAGAAAAAGAAGAGTATTGAACGGCTGCTCTGGCTTGTAATCGAAAAAATCGGTTGCTTCGGCTTTCAACCCTCGTGCCTGCATAACTTCAACCGATAGCAACGAGTTGTCGATAGAGGTAACATCAATGCCTTTTTGCTGCAAACAAACGGAATGCGCGCCAGCGGCTGCACCCACATCAAGCACACGGCCACGAGCCGAATTAATGGCAACACGCTCAATTTCAGGCATTTCGTCATAAGTGCGGAAAAGATATGCTACTGGCAGTTCATCGTAGGTTGTAAGATGAGTGCAAGTGTACAATTTGGCAGTCTTGCGTTTGTTGTAGAAATCGCTGATTGCCAACCCCATAGGGTCGTTTTCCGGCGTTATTAGCATTGATTGATTAACTGATTAATAGATTTATTGACTAATTGATTGGATTTTGATTATTCGGACGTGGCGGTGCCGCGTCCCTACAAATCATTCATACTCATACGTGCGTTTCACGCGGCGCGAGATGCCCGTCAGCACTTCGTACGGAATAGTGTTCATCCATTCGGCCACTTGCGTGATAGGCAGATTCTTGCCGAAAATCTCAACGGGGTCGCCTTCGTGCGCATCAAGACCGGTAACATCAACCATACAAATATCCATACAGATGTTGCCGACAATCGGCACCAGATGGCCTTTGTACCAAAGTTTGCCGTTACCGTTGCCCAGACAGCGGCGCAGACCGTCGGCGTAACCGATTGGCACTGTGGCTATTTCCGAATCACGAGTAAGCTTGCCGCGACGGCTGTAACCCACAGTGGTTCCTGCTTTCAAGTGCTTGATTTGTGCCAGCGAACTTGTCAGTGTAGCGATGGGCTGCAACTGCGCACCAGCCACGCTCAAGCCGTAAAGACCGATTCCAAGTCGCACCATATCGTATTGCCATTTGTCGGCAAAGCGCTCAATGCCAGCCGAGTTAAGTATGTGGCGCTTAATCGGATAGTCCATTTTCGCCATTATCGCACTGCTCATTTTTTCGAAAGTGTTCAACTGCGACAGCGTGTAATCGTCCTGGTCGTATTCGTCGGCAGTGGCGAGGTGCGAGAATATTGTTTTGATTTTCAAGCCTTTCGAATTATGAATAGCTTCAATCACATTGTCGGTATCGTCGGGCATAAAGCCGGAACGGTGCATTCCTGTGTCGAGTTTCAAGTGGATTGGATAATCGGTCTGCCCAGCATCCAAAACTGCTTGATTGAAAGTGTTGAGCGTCACATAATTATAAATTTCAGGCTCGAGCCGATATTCAATCATCTGCGCAAAACTCTCACGTTCGGGGTTCAGCACCAAAATCGGGATGTGAATGCCGTCGCGGCGCAGTTCGACGCCTTCGTCAGCAAAGGCTACGGCAATCATCGCAACTCGCTGATACTGACAGAGATTGGCAATTTCGTGCGTACCGCTTCCGTAGGCAAATGCTTTCAGCATACAGCACATTTCGGTTGTCGGTTTCAGCAAACTCTTGAAATAGTTCAAGTTATGCTCCATTGCCGACAAGTCGATGGACATCACCGTCTGGTGCGACTGCTTCTGCAAAACTGACGATATGCGCTCGAATCCGAACGAACGCGCACCCTTCAGCAACACCGATGAGTTCTGTATCTTACTGAAATCGAAGTGGTCAAGGAAATCTTGAGTCGATGAGAAGAAATCTTTCCGAAGGTCGAAGAAGTTCGAGAACGACCTGATATCGGAACCGATGCCAATCAGCCGGTCAACGTTCTTCTGCCTGATTAGCACCGCAATATGGTGGTACAAATCGCTTTTGGTGTAACCACTCTGTTCTATATCGCTCAAAATCAATATCTTTTGCGGATGCTGATTTTGCACGCTCAAGTAATCGAGCGCAATGCGCAGCGATTCCATATCGCAGTTGTAGCTATCGTTGATTATCGAGCAATTGTTGTTGCCTTCCTTCAACTCAAGGCGCATCGCAATTGGTTCAATTGTCGCCAATCGTTGGATAATCAATTGGTTATCGTAGCCAAACACAAGCATCAGCGACCACACTTGCAAAGCATTCTCAACCGAAGCCTTGTCGGCAAACGGAATCTGCGCAGCAAAGCGCTCGTTGTTGTACATTGCGTGAATTGTAGCGCTTGTAGGCTGATAATCAACCGATTCGACGTACAAATTGACATCGGGCATTGTTCCCCACGTGAAGAGTTTGGTTTCGGGGCTGACCGTCGCCTTGATTTTCTCACGAACAAGCTGATTGTCAGCACCAAAAATCAGCACTTTCACATTCTTGAACAGTTTCAGTTTCTCGTTCAGTTTCTGCTCAATGCTGGTGAAATTTTCCTGATGGGCGTCGCCGATGTTGGTGAAAATGCCAATGTCGGGCTTGATGATGTTTTCGAGCGCGTCCATTTCACCGGGCTGCGATATTCCGGCTTCGAAAATGCCCAGATTATTGTCGGGCTGAAGCAACCAAACCGAAAGCGGAACGCCAATCTGACTATTGTAACTTTTTGGATTACGGGCAATTAACTTTTCGGGCGCAAGACATTTGCAAGCCCATTCTTTGACAATTGTTTTGCCATTGCTGCCGGTGATTCCCACAACAGGCATAGTCATTTTACTGCGATGCCAGCTAACCAACTGATGAAGAGCTTTCAGCGTATCTTCAACCACAATAAAATTGGCATATTGGTAGTTTTCAGGCGATTGCGGCAGATTATCGACAACAAAATTGCGCACCCCGGCCTTGTAGAGTTCGGGAATGAAGCGGTGACCGTCGTTACGGGTACCTTTGAGCGCGAAAAACAGGCTCTCGCGGGCAAAAACAACCTTGCGGCTGTCAATCAAAATGTGCGATACGTTACCGCCCGAGCCGCGTGTCAGCTTGCCGCCAATCACTGCGGCGATGTCGCCGATAGAATAACTTGCCATACTCTTCAGATTTTTTTCAAATATATGCGCGTTTCGCTGTC